>JAFTHJ010000152.1 GCA_017457465.1 Clostridia bacterium
CCTCAACAAGAGCGGTTATGAATGCCATATCCGCCGCGTCAAACACCGTTGTATATCTTATACCCGAGTTTGAGCCGAGTCGGAGAGAAGGACTACCCGCGGTGAGTGTAATATCTGAAACACAGTCCTTTGTAAGTATTTCGTATTCCTGACCTGCCTGTACAGTGAAGCTCTCCGTCTTTGAATATTCCGATGCCGTTTTGACACCCAACGGGAGAGATGTGTGGTCGGACACTTTAACGGTAGCTCCGTCCTCAAAATATCTCTTTACTCCGTCTATCTTAACACGGGCAAGAGTTGAGGGCTCTGCCGCCGAATCTCCGTATTGCCATACAGAGAACTTTTTGAGTATAATTCCTCTCGTATCTCCCTCACTTGCCCCCGACATAAAGCTGAAATAGCTTCCGTCAGCTATCGCGAGAGGCGTATTTTTCTTTATGTAATAATCCGAGCCGTTTACGGTGAGTCTGGCACGGCTCGAGACACCCGCCTCTATATAGAAGCGAATCGTAACATCGGCAAAATCGGTAAAAGCCGCCTCTGTATCCGCATCGTTAAGCGAATTTACCGCAGCCGTTTTGGTATAGCTCGAATCGGTATAGAAGGTCGCGGAATCCCACGCCATCTTGTGAGAGGACTCATTTCCTCTGTAAAGCCATTTATCGTTATTTGTTGCCGTGGCGGTATTGACGTAAGTGTCAGTATCGGTCACAAAATGGTTATGCACTATCCAAGCGTTCTTGTTCCACTTGAAGGTGTAATCTATAACGTAGTTATCGGTGTTATTGAGCGCCACGCCGCCAAAAATGAGATTTGCGTTCTGCGGAATACCGTATTCCAAGCCCTCGTCTGTATAACCGAGCGCCTTGGGTGTCGTTCCCGATTTGGCGGGATAATACCAACCAGCGTCGTTAAGCTCTTCCGTCGAATCTACCTTTGAGAAGTCAACAGAATAAAGAGGCGTGTCAGAGGTGTATCTCGATACAGAAAACTCCTTGAGAAGTATCGCGCGGTTTCCTCCTCCGTTGCCTCCCGCGTGAGCGAAGCCGAAGAGCGCACCCTCGGCTGTCGACACAGCAGAGCCAAGCTTTACGTAGTAATCGGTCTCACCTACAGTATAGATAAGATACTGTGTTTTTCCAGCCTCGAGGAATATTCTTATACGACAGTCAACGTAATCGGTAAATGCCGCCTTGACACCCGCGGTGTCAAGCATTGATTTGTTAGAAGAATTGGCAACAGCGGAATAAGCCGAATTCTTATAAACCGTAGCTCCGTCAAAAGCTCCCGAGTTTGACTCCTCATTAGCTCTGAATTTATAAGAGGTGGTGTTCAGGGTTCCTGTAGGTGCCATATATGTGGCGGTATCGCCAAATGAGAAGCTATTATACGCCACCCACGCGCTGTTATTCCACCTGAAGGTATAATCAACAACGTAGTTATCCGATGTATTGAACTTTACTCCGCCAAATACAAGATTGGCGTTACTGTCAAAGACATATTTCATTCCCGCACCGGACTCCGCCATATATGTGGGCGAGGTCACGGAAGTGCCCGACTTTACTATCTCATACCAACCCGCTTCGTTAAGCTCGGTCTCCGATGATATCGTTGAAAAATCCAGAGAATAAAGCTCTGTCACCGATTCGGTGAAATAATCTGTGGCGGTAGGACCTTTACCGTCCTTTGCGACCGATATGAATGCCGAAAACGGAATCATTAATGCAATCATAACAATCCCAAGGAAAATGGATAATGCTTTTTTCATATTTCTCTCCTTGCAACTTCGTTTTAGCCTTTTATCGGATAATATATTTCCGCCCTCCCCCGTTTTATCGGGGGAAGGCTGTTTCTTATCAATTTATTATCAGCTTATTATCAGCCTGTAAGCCCTGCGTCAAACCTTGCGACCTGTTCCTTTGTCATTCCCTCAAACAAAATTATCGGTTCGCCGCTCGTGCTGGGGATAAGGTTGTAATCCACGCTCTTGTAATTAAATCTGTTTCTCGTGTTCTTCGACTGTATATGAAGCTTATCAGCTACGACGGTTTCAAGTGAATTCGTCCATATAGCGTAATCGGCGTTCATACTTGCGTACATTTCCGCGTTTCCGCCGTTATAGCCGTGATGATGAACCTGAATGAGGTCACACTTGAGGGTGTCCTCGTAAATCGCGTTGAGCATAGGACACTCGATATCCACCGCGTCACCGAGAATTATCATTCTTCCCGACTTGCCCGTAATCGAATACACAACAGATGACATATTCGTGTCAAGCATCTGCTTACGGTATATGTTTTCCGACGTAAAAAGAACATCTATATCTATATCGCCGAACTCAAATCTCTGTCCCGCGTGAGCTACGATAATCGGAGCGTCGGGATAGTAAGCTTTTATCTTGGTATAATACTGTGTACTGCGGTTCTTAAGGTCAGCCGCAACACTCGCCTGATTTGCCTTATCGCCCTCGATAGTGTTCTTTCCGTTATACAGCTCATATGCGGGAAGATTATGAACGAATGCCTGTATCTCTACCTTGTTTGAATAAGTTGAAATAAATTGAAGCATCGCGCCTATATGGTCAACGTGACCGTGAGTGAGGAACCAAGCGGCAACAACGGGCTTACCCTCTCGCACATTCTGCGCTTTGAGTATGTCGTATACCTTTATAAAATCATCGGGCATTCCACCGTCAAAGACAACAAATCTTCCGTCCGAGAGTCGCAGAACATATCCGCACTGCGTTCCTATCGTGGTTATCTGCTCTGTGGTGATATCCTCGATATCGGTCTCCTTTATAGGAAACGACGAATTGTCAATACAGTCAACCGCTATCGAAATATATGATATATTTCCGAGACTTGCGGTCTGCATAAATTTATCGGTGGTAGCGGGGTCGTAATAAGCGATATGCGACATTGTCAGTATCGTATATCCGTCGGTCCAGGTCTCAAACAGATTTCCGTTTACTTCAGTTTTGTAATAACGCTCAAAATCCTCGTCCTCAAGCAGCTCGGTATAATCTTTGTAATCACTGCGGCTGGCTCCGTGAACTATAAGATAATAGGATTTAGAGTTTTCAAAGCTATCGAACAGCTCGGGCGTTCCGCCAAAATCATAGAGAGGCGCGGCTCCTATACCCGATGGCGTGAAATTACCGAACATAGTATCTATCATGGAAATGTTTCCGCCACCTGTTCCAAGATTGTATATGTAATCGATAAATACGTCCACTCCATACTCAATGTTACCCGTAATAGCTATATCTCCCGTGTTTGCTTTGCCTATCCAGGTATTCTTGTAATAAGCCTCGCTGCTATTGGAGAGCGGTCTTCCCGTATCGCCTATGAGTATCTCATTATTATATGTGGTCTCGGTATCCTTGATGGCTTCTATCTCAATACCGATATCACGGAATGCCATCTTTACCTCAAGTGCCTTTGTGTGGGCAAGAGAGCTTTCGGCATCGTAAACTATTGTGTAATCGCTCTCACCGTCAGCTCCGAGAGATATAGCGTCATAGCTTTCGCTCTTGAAGGAATAATCCTTGGAGATATATACCTTACCGTCCTCAATCTTGAGAGCGGATATCAGATATTCCGCCGCTACTGGATAGAGATAGGTATTGTTCGCCGCGATGATTATCTTGCTTCCCTTTACAGAAATAGCAAAACTGTTTTCATCAAGAGAGTTCAGCAAGGTAGCGGATTGGGAGTATTTGGTCTCCCCGAGAAGTATCTCAAACTCATCGTCCGCCTTATCGTGGAGCGCGTCGGAAATACTTGGAATCTCAACTCCGCCAAGCTCCTTGACCTCTCTGTTTATATAGTTGATAGTATCTACAACCGCCGTATTGGTAGCCGACTGATAAACTATACGAATCTTTGCCTCGCCGCCCTCCGCCAGAGTTATCGGACCCGAATACGGTTCCTTGCTTCCGACCACTCCGACAGTAGTCGCCGCGGTAGTTTCCTCACCGCCGCCATCCTCGGTATCGGCACAAGCCGCGAAGATAGATACACAGGCAAATATCATAAATATCGCCAATATTATTCTGAACGACAAATACACTCTTTTCATACAGTGCCTCCGTTTCTTTTTTACACGAATACAGATAGTACATCTGATTTATTATACCATAATGCACAATAGTCGAACAAGATAAAAATGGCTATTTTTTCTGTAAAATCAGTTCCTTTTCTTCTCTTTTCGGTATTTTAAGAGTCAAATTGAGAGTTATAAAGCGAGAAATAAAATCCCTTTTGCGACATGAGCGATTCGTGATTTCCCTGCTCTATTACATTTCCGTCCTTAACCACAAGTATGGTATCGGCGTTCTGTATTGTTGACAATCTATGGGCTATAACGAAGCAGGTGCGTCCCTCCATAAGCTTATACATTGCCGCCTGTATCCTCTGCTCGGTTCGGGAGTCTACATTCGAGGTAGCCTCGTCGAGAATGAGCATAGGCGCGTCGGCAAGCATTGCACGGGCTATCGTGATGAGCTGCTTATGTCCCTTTGATATATTCACTCCGTCGTCGGAAAGCACGGTATCGTATCCGTCGGGCAGAGATTCTATATATGAGTGGATATGCGCCATTTTCGCAGCCCTTATGACCTCCTCGCGTGTGGCGCCCTCTCTTCCGTAGGTGATATTCTCAAATATCGTTCCGTGGAAAAGCCACGTTTCCTGAAGCACCATAGTATACGCGCGTCGCAGACTGTCTCGGGTGATGTTCCGTATCTCTTTGCCGTCAACCGTTATTTTTCCGTCATTTATGTCATAAAAGCGCATAAGCAGATTTATGATAGTAGTCTTACCCGCGCCAGTCGGTCCGACTATCGCGATTATATTTCCCTTCTCCGCCTTAAGCGAGAGATCCTTGATTATCACGCGGCTCTCGTCGTATCCGAAGCGTACGTTTTCAAGCCCCACCTCGCCACTGACATCATCAAGTGTCTCGGCAGAGTCCGCATCGGGTGTCTCGGGAGCTTCGTCAATCACGGCAAAGACCTTTTCAGCCGCCGCACACGCCGACTGAAGCTCACTTATAATATTCGCGAATTCGTTTATCGGTCCCGCAAATTTTCTTGAGTACTGAACAAATGCCGAGACTCCGCCAAGAGTGATGGTAAACACCGGAAGCACCGACATCTCTCCCGTGGAGTTGAGGATATGAAACAGATAGAATATTCCGCCCAGCATAGTTACAAGCGAAAGCGAGAAGTTATTTATAAAGTTAACCGTCGGTCCGACCACCGCCGTGTGGTGCTCCGAGGCATAATACGCGTTAACCGCCTCGAGGTTTCGCTCGTCAAAGCGCTCTGTTATGACCTTCTCTCTACCGTAAGCCTTTACCGTCTTTTGTCCCGAAAGCATCTCCTCGGCGTATCCGTTAAGCTCTCCGAGCTTTTGCGAACGGCGCTTGAAAAGCGGTCTTGCCTTGCCCGAACGGTGCTTTGTGTAGATTATAGACATAGGAACGGTTATAACGAACACCGAAAGAAGCACGGGGGAGATTGATATCATCATAGCGAGTGAGCCGACGACCGTGACCGTACTCGCGCATATCTGGAGCAGGTCGTGAGAGAGCGAGGCGTTCACAGTGTCGATATCGTAGGATATTCTGCTTATTATCTCTCCCGTGGCGTGTGTGTCGAAATATCCGACAGGAAGCTCGGTGAGATGATTGAAAAGCTGACGGCGCATAGTATAAACTATCTTCTGACTCAACTTTACCATAGTTACCGCGAGGATATAGGAAAGTATTGCCGATATCAGATAAAATACTATCATCAGGGCGCAATAAAGGAATACCTTATCGAACGCCACCGCTCCCACCCCAGGCTCTATGGCGTCTATGGCTTTCTGCGAAAGCTTTGGCGCGGCAAGTGCGAGAATGTTCGATACGAGCATCATTACAAAGCAAAGTATGACCGTCGGCTTATGCTCAAGAAGATATCCCGCAACCCGTTTCAGCACTCGGCTTCGCGACTCACGGCTCTGCGGAGCGTAGGACGCGCTTCTGTCTCTTTTATTCTGTGGGGTTTTTGCGTTATTCAACGAAAGCACCCCCTATCTGCGACTCGCTTATCTCACGGTATATATCACAGCTCTCGAGAAGCTCACCGTGTTTTCCCGCACCGATAATTTTTCCCTCATCAAGCACGAGAATGAGGTCGGCGTTCATAATTGAGCTTACGCGCTGTGCTACTACCACCGTGGTGGTTTCGCCAAGATTTTCGCGTATGCTTCGGCGCAGAGCCGCGTCGGTCTTATAATCAAGTGCCGACGAGGAATCGTCTAAAACGAGTATCTCGGGATTTGCGGCAAGAGCGCGTGAGATAAGTATTCTCTGCTTCTGTCCGCCGCTGATATTAGTTCCCTTTGAGGTGAGCGTATGCTCATATTTCTCGGGAAATAATTCTATAAACTCCGCAGCCTGTGCAAGTTCCGCGGCGCGTTTTATCCTTTCGGGCGGAATATCCCGACCGAAATCTATATTGTCTGCCACGGTTCCGTGGTAGATAAAGTCATTCTGCATAACGACTCCGAATTTTGAGCGAAGCTCGTCGGCGGGAATCGTTCTGACGTCCCGTCCGTCGATATAAACAGCGCCCTCTCCGACGTCATAAAAACGCATAAGAAGCTGTGTGAGCGTGGTCTTTCCGCTTCCCGTAGCGCCTATTATTCCAAGCGTCTGCCCACGCTCGAGAGAAAAGCTTATATGAGAAAGGTTATCCTTTTTGCCGATATAGGAAAAGGAAACATCGTCAAAGACGATATGCTTTCGGTCAGCCCTCGGGGGATATTTCTCCTCGCTCTCGGTGCGCAAATCCTCCTCGGTATTCACGACCTCGGCTATTCTCTGCATAGACGCGATACCCTTCGAGGAATGAACGAAAATTCTTGTTATTCCTATCATTGCGTTTGAAATGATGGTAAAATACTGTATAAACGCGATTATTTTACCCGTTTGAGTGAGGTCGGAATTGACACGGAACGCGCCTACAAGGACGACAGCGACAAGTCCGAAATTCAGAATAAAGGTAACAAGAGGATTAGATGCCGACATAGTCATACTTGCTCTTGTTTCGTCCTTCACAAGTCTTTTGTTTGCTCCGTCGTATTTTCTGCGTTCGTAATCGGTCTTGGATAGCGCCTTTATCACTCTTATTCCCTGCGAATCCTCACGGACGATACGTATCATCGAGTCAAGTGAGCGCTGACTCTGCTTGAAAAGCGGTATTCCCCTCTGTGTAATAACCCACACGGATACCGAGATAAGCGGCATAACTATAAGCATCACAAGTGTCAGCACGGGGTCAAGCGTTGCCGTGACAATAACGCCGCCGATAAGCAGCAGCGGCGCCCTCACGCCCATTCGCATACTCATACCGAGAAAACCGTGAACGTGATATGTGTCAGAGGTAAGTCTCGATTCGAGACTCGGCACGGTAAAGCGGTCTATCTGTGCCGAGCTTAAAGTGAGCGTACGCTCAAAAAGACGGTGGCGTATTCTCCGCGAGGTTTTGCGGGTAACGCGCGCCGTCATTCTGTTGGCAACTACGTTTCCTATCAGCGCGAGTGCCGAGCATATTACCATCATAACACCCCACATCACAATATTGCGGACGTTTTTGGTAGGCACTACGTCATCAAGGATATAGCTTAATATGTACGGTATGGCAAGTTCAACGAGCGTTGCCGCCGATTTTATAGTAAGTGTCAGAAAAATAAACCATTTATAGGGCTTCAGCGTCTCAAACAGAAGCTTCATTCGTTACGGTCGCCTCCTGCAATTCAAATACAGATATCTCAAATTTTGTTCGCTCCGCCTTGGCTCCTCTTATCTCGATTATATAGTCGAGAATGAGCGTTCCCTCGATGAGTATCTTATTTTCAACCTTAATGGTCTTCACACATATCTCAAAGGGCATTATAGGTGTGTTATAAACACAGTGATGGCGCTTTCCGCGCTCAAAAACAAGAGCTGTGGAGACCGCTCCGTCCCTGTGCATACTCACAAGTCCCGAATCTCCCAGCTCAAAGAATATAGAGGTGCTTGAGCCCTCCATTCCCGTAAGCTCACTCTCCTCGTATCCGAGAGTTACCCTCTCGCCCTCGATTCTCATAAAGCCCTCGGTGGCAAGTTCGATAGCCTCCTCGCCGACCTCGGCAAAATCCTCGTCAAAAAGCTCTATATCCATATCGTCCTCGCACTCACTCGCAAGTATCGAAAAAAGCGATGCCTCGACGTCATAGCGCAGGGAGCGTATTTTCATCTTTATTCTTTTCTCCATAAAATTCACCTCATTTCCAATCAGACTAATTTTAACATTTTTCGGGATATTTGTCAACCAAACTCCAATGTTTATAAAAAGTTTTCAAATTGGTAAAATATATAAACATCTATCGACATTTTTTGTGATAAAATATCTATAGACTTTTCAGTCAAAACAAAAACAAACCCTAGGAAAGTGATAAAATGCTTCGTTTCGTTTACGTTATAGTTTTCAGAGTTTTCTCAATAATGTATTTCGTTCCAAAGATGTCTTATTACGCCAAGCACCCCGAAAAATATTCCGAGGAAGACCGTTACAGGCTGGCACAGGACGTCATTGACCGCGTAAGAAGGACTGCTCGCACGACTACCGAGTATTACGGAACGGAAAATCTTCCCGAGGAAAGCGGATATATTATGTTCGCAAACCATCAGGGTAAATACGACGCGCTCGGAATTCTCGCGGGACACGAAAAGCCTTGTTCTGTCCTTATGGATAAGAAGCGCTCCAATATGTTCATAGCAAAGCAGTTCATCGACCTGCTCGGCGGTCAGAGAATAGAGAAAAACGCTCCCCGTCAACAAATTCGTGTTCTTGCGGCTATAGCCGATGAGGTTGAGTCGGGCAGAAATTATCTGATATTCCCCGAGGGCGGATACGGTAAGAAGCGCGACAACTCGCTCGGAGAATTTAAATACGGCTGCTTTTACTGCGCGATAAAAGCCAAATGTCCTATAGTTCCCGTAGTGCTCATTGATTCATACAAGCCGTTCGGGCTCAATTCGCTCCGCAAGGTCAGAACAAAGGTAATATTCCTCCCCCCCATTCCTTACGAGGAATACGCGGGAATGAAAGCTCCCGCGGTATGCGCCTACGTAAAGGAAAGGATTCAGGCGGAAATAGACCGTCAGGAAGCCAAACGCTCGGCATAAATAACATTAAGGGTGTCAGTTCAAACGAACTGACACCCTTTTGTTGTCGCAAAGCAAAAGGCTCCGCTTTAGCCGACGGTTATTCGGAGATTTCTCTCTTACCGCCCTTGACCGTCATTGTGTCGAGGTCAAGAACATTCTTCCCCGCGGGTCCCACCTTGGCGGTGATAACTCCGTCGACAAAGGACAGATGCACCTCGTTGAGAAGGTCCGCAAAAGTTACATAACGGTTATCTCCGTCCGCGCTTTCCTCCATTCTGACATATCCGTCACGCTTGAAGGAATTCCAGTAGTAATCATACTCATAGCGAGTAACCCCGCTTACCGTTATCTCGTAGGTCTTATCCTCGGGATTTATCACAAAGGTCTCGGTTTCCTCGCCCCTGCCGTAATATCTGGGGGCGTCTCCGTAGCCCTCCGCAGCCTGTGCTTCGGTAATATAATGCTTTGGGTTCTTTCTGCTCTCGTAGCATACATCATCGTAATGTCTTACTTCAAACTTGGGCACAAAGCGCTCTATCTCCTCGGCGGACATACCGTGGTAAAGCACCATAGCGGGATCGTCCTTTGACCTGATGAAATTATACTTTACGCTGTGATAATCGAAGTGGTTGGTAAAGTTACCCGCAAGAGATTTATTTACAATCTCTTCAACAGGAAGCGGCCATATAGCCACACGCGCGTCGGCGTCGAAATACATCTCCTCGTCTCCGCCGTTGTATCCGTGATGCGCGAGAACTACAGCATCACATTTGAGTGCCTTTCCGTGTATCTTTCTGATTATTTTGGAGGCTTGGTCAACCGCGTCTCCAAGAGCCAACAGCTTTCCGTCTGGCATTGTAAGCATATAGACAACGGAAGACATATTGGAGTCAAACATCTGCTTTTTATAAAGATTTTCGCTTGTCTGAAGCACCTCTATCTTAACTCCCGCATACTCGAATATCTGACCTGCGTGAGCTATGGTATATCTGCAAGAGGGCATCTTTTCCTTGATGTAATTGTCCATCTTTATATTTCTGCGTCCCATCCACTCGCCTTCAATATTCGGAACGCCTTCCATATAATTCTTGTTGGGCATATACAGGGATTCGCCTGGAAAATTGTGGACTATCGTCTGAATTTCAATCTCGTCGGCGTGATCCTCAAGCGTATAGTAGAATCCGTTAAAATGGTCACCGTGAGCGTGGCTGAACAGCCATGCCGCAACGACAGGCTTTCCGCCGAGAACATTCTGCTCTGTGAGCGCGTTAAAGATATTCTCCTTGTCCATTCCGCTGTCTATAACTATAAATCTGCCGTCGAGCATTCTTATTACCAAGCCCGTGAATCCAACAAGGCTCACCTTGACATCGGTCACCGCCTCGAATTTCTCTGCCTTGCAGGGCAACAGAGAGTTTCTTACACTGTCAACCGAAATAAGCACATATGATACATCACGCACGATATACTTGTCAACATCGCGATAGCTTATATATGATACATTTACGATATTTTCTCCGTCAAAATAAGTTGCGAAAGAATTTCCGTTTGATGAGTTTGAAGAATAAAGCTCAAAGCCACAGCTTTTCAGCTTATCACAGTAATCAATGTAATCCTTTTCCTTTGCGCCGTGCTCATAAACATAGTATGAGCCGAAAAGGTAATAAGAATATACAAGCTCCTCAATTCCCTCTCCGTCATATGCAGGCGCGTAGCCGTAAAGATTTGAATCGTGTTCCTTCATCTGCGAATACGCCAGACAGTTTTCCTTCTTCATTTTTCTTTCCCCCGTTTGATTGAATGAGATATATAAGGACTTGATTTTCCTATATCGTCCTTTTATCAAGTATACCATTTATTCCCTTGAAAATCAACCGCTACGAACGAAAAAAATCTTTAAATTTCACGCTAAAAAGCATCAATATATCTACCATTCAATCCTTATTTCGTTTTTTATCTCTCAATCGGTTATAATTTCAAAAAATCATTCCTTAAATTGGCGATAATAATCAAAAAAGTTTTGCTCACAATAATAACAGAGCGCGGCGAAAGCGCGAATTTCGGTACAGTAAAGAAAGAACAACGCGGTTTGTGAAAATTCTCTTTCGGCGTCAGCTCAATTAACTATAGATAAGTTTACGCCGATTGCGTTGTTCTCTTACAGCGTAAGGGCAAATGCGAAAGCGTGATAACGGCGTAAGAGATGAACAAAAAAATCCAACATCATTTCGATTACGCCCTGTCCGCAAGATACGGACAGCAAAGAAAGGAAAGGTAATCATTATGGCAAGCAATAAAACACTTGTTCCCGAAGCAAAGGCTGCACTTGAGAAGTTCAAGATGGAGGCAGCAAGCGAAGTAGGCGTTAACCTCACACAGGGATACAACTGTGACCTCACATCTCGTCAGGCAGGTTCCATCGGCGGTCAGATGGTCAAGAAGATGATCGAGTCCTACGAGAACCAGATAGCAAACAAATAAGTTCTCGGGTGAGAAAATTCTCTGTGGATATTAAATTCGGCTCGGAATTCAGTATGAAGTTGCCTGATATCTCAAAAGTGTATATTTCATCCAAGGACGGCAAGAGAATACTGATTGCAAAAACCGTCAAAAAAGAAAATCGAGACGATAAAATATCCGACATTTCACAGAAGCGAGATAACTCGTAATTTGTGAAAGGCGGGCGGCTGCAAAAGCAGCCGCCCGTTTGAGTTTGTTATGCGAATGAATTAAATCAAATACCGTAGGTATATAAAACATCTCTTTTTCCTTATCTATTGACATTTTTATGAATCAATGATATAATGTTTGTGCGACACATCTGAATATATATGCACATACTGGGAGAATATCATTTGGCAAAAATGTATTCTCTCTTTCTCCGGTATGTGCTGAAGAAAAAGATGTGTCGCAACATTGGAGAGGTGCATTTTTCGGTGCGTCTCTCACGGGGCGCACTTTTTTGTTTTTGGGGGTAAGAAATGAGGATATACAGAGTAACCTTTATAGGACACAGAGAGATACACACAACGCGTGAGCTTGACGAGCGGCTTGAGTCGGATATCGAGGAGCTTATACGACACAATGAATTTGTTGAATTCTATATAGGTCGCAACGGAGACTTTGATATTCTTGTCGCCTCGATAATAAAAAGAGTTCAGAGGAGACTCGGAAAAGAAAAAAGCTCCTTGACGCTTGTACTTCCGTATGAGGTCAAGGATATGGAGTATTACGAGAAATATTATGA
>JAFTHJ010000153.1 GCA_017457465.1 Clostridia bacterium
ATATTGTATCGTTAGGGTGCTTTTGCGGTGTGGCAATGGAGCTTGAAAGAATAGGCTTGAGAAATTGCAGTTTACCGTTTGATTGGGTGATATCGGGTGATTTTCAGTATGTGCTGAGAATGATAGAAAATGGCTTCACGGGCTTTGCGGAGAAGGAAAACCTGTATCAGGAAAATAACCCCGCATATTATTATGACAAGGAAAGCCATGTGCATTTTTTCCATGATTTTTCACCGTACAAATCGCTTGATGAGCAGTATGAAGCATTCAAATCCAAATATCTGCGCCGTATAAACAGATTTTACGAAATCATAAAAAAACCTACTATATTCATACGATACTGTGGCAAACAAGACCTTGAATACATATCTCATAATTCGGATGAAATTTTAGCTATTTTAAGAAAATTTAACCCTCAAAATAAAATTATCTTTATATCCAGCGTAGAGGAAGATTTCAATATTGATAATCTCTACTATGTTGAAAAGGATGTTGGCGAAACTATAGCGTGGAAGTTTTTCATCAAGCTGCCCGAATTGCAGACTTATTTGACTGAAAGCAGCACACTTAAGTACAACATAAGCAATAATTTGAAAAGATATAAAAAAACAAAACGCAAGAGATTTCTCTCGAAGCTGTACGCGAAAATAATAGGTATATTCAGAAAGAAGGTATATCGGCATAGTTTGCAGTACAGCCAATTAAAAGGAGGACTATGAACATAAAGCTTGATTATTCGGATATCAGCTTCAAAGACGACGGCAGACTGAAGCTGCTTATTATCGTGGGTACTCGTCCCGAGATAATCCGTCTCGCGGCGGTGATAAACAAATGCCGCAGATATTTTGACTGTGTTCTCGCTCACACGGGGCAGAACTATGACTATAACCTCAACGGAGTTTTCTTCAAGGATTTGAAGCTTGATGACCCCGAGGTATATATGGATGCCGTGGGTGACGACCTCGGAGCTACTGTTGGTAACATCATCAATTGCTCCTATAAGCTGATGAATCAGATAAAGCCCGATGCGCTTCTGATTCTCGGTGACACGAATTCCTGTCTCTCGGCTATCGCCGCAAAGAGGCTTCATATCCCGATATTCCATATGGAGGCGGGTAACAGATGTAAGGACGAGTGTCTGCCCGAGGAGACAAACAGACGAATTGTCGATATCATTTCGGACGTCAACCTCGCATATTCCGAACACGCCCGTAGATATCTTCACGAGTGCGGACTTCCCAAGGAGAGAACCTATGTCACAGGCTCACCTATGGCGGAGGTGCTTCACAACAACCTTGATGAGATAAAGGCGAGTGATATTCTTACAAGACTCGGACTCGAGAAGAAGAAATATATTCTTCTTTCGGCTCACCGAGAGGAGAACATAGACACCGAAAAGAACTTCACAAGTCTCTTTACAGCGATAAATAAAATGGCGGAAAAGTACGATATGCCGATACTTTATTCCTGCCATCCTCGCTCGAGAAACCGTCTCGCGGCGAGTGGATTTAAGCTCGACGGACGTGTTATTCAGCACGAGCCGCTCGGCTTCCACGACTATAACCATCTGCAGATGAACGCGTTTGCCGTCGTTTCCGACAGCGGAACGCTCCCCGAGGAAAGCTCTTTCTTCACAAGTGTGGGCAATCCTTTCCCCGCGGTCTGCATAAGAACCTCAACAGAGCGCCCAGAGGCGCTTGACAAGGCGTGTTTTGTTCTTGCGGGAATCGACGAGCGCTCACTTCTGCAGGCGGTCGATACGGCGGTCAGTATGACCGAGAACGGCGACCACGGTATTCCCGTGCCCGTTTACGTTGAGGAAAACGTTTCGACGAAGGTTGTCAAGATAATTCAGTCCTATACGGGCGTAGTTAACAAAATGGTTTGGAGAAAGTTTTAAACCCTGCTTGATTGGAGAATGATATGGAGAATTTGGTTGAGCTTATGATGAAGCTGATAAAGAGCGAGGTCTCGGGGACCGCGCTTGAGGTTGCTTCACCTATATCATTGTCTGAAGCCGAATCCAAAAAGCTTTATTCAATATCAAAGTCGCACGACCTCGCGCACGTTGTCGGTTCGGCACTTCGCAAGAGCGGAATAGCCGTAGACAAGGAGACAGAGGCTAAATTTCAGAAGCAGACTTTTACGGCGGTATACCGCTATGAGAGCATAAATTACGAATTTAACCGAATTTGCGAGACACTTGAGAGCGCACAGATTCCATTCGTTCCGCTCAAGGGCTCGGTTATCAGAAATCACTATGCCGAGCCATGGCAGAGAACAAGCTGTGATATTGACATACTGGTTCACGAGGAAGACCTTGATAGGGCGGTTTCGGTTCTGACCGATAAGCTTGAATATATCTGCGATGAAAAAAAGAACTACCACGACATCTCGCTCCACTCAAAGAGCAAGGTGCATCTTGAGCTTCATTTCAGCATCAAGGAAACGAGGGATAGTATAGACGCGCTTCTTGAGCGTGTGTGGGAATACTGCGATACAGCTGACGGAAAGCTCTATGAGCACAGGCAAAGCAAGGAATATCTTATGTTCCATCTATTTGCGCATATGTCGTATCACTTCACGCACGGCGGCTGCGGAATAAAACCCTTTGTAGACATATATCTGCTCGACTTGAACCTTGAATATGACGAAGCCAAGCTGCGGGAGCTGTGCGAGGTCTGCGGACTTGACAGATTCCGTGATGCCGTTAAGCGGCTCATAGGAGTGTGGTTCGAGGGTGAGCCGCATACCGAGCTTACGCGGACTATGGAGCTATATCTGCTTAAGGGGGGCGTTTACGGCACGAAAGAGCAGCATTTAGCACTTGAACAAAAGAAGAGCGGCGGCAAGGGGAAATACATATTGAGCCGAATCTTTATGCCGTACGATAGCCTGAAGCTGAAATATCCGAGCTTGGAAAAGCGCAGATGGCTCACACCCGTATATCAGGTGCGCCGTTGGTTCAGCGCGATATTCGGAGGACGGACGGGAAGGTCTGTCAAGGAATTGAAGACGGTAAATAAAATAGACGGTGAGAAAGCCGATTCTATTGCCGAGCTTATGAAAGAGGTTGGCTTGGGATAAAAATAAAAACGGACTAAAATCTTTTAGTCCGTTTTTGTTTTGCTTAAAATTTTGTTGCTTGGATAATAATAAATAAAAAAGCAACAAAAGGAAGTCTTATGAAGAAGATAATGCTTGTGTTCGGAACGCGCCCCGAGGCGATAAAAATGTGTCCGCTTGTGAAAGAATTGCGTAACAGAGAAGGGATAGCGGTGTCGGTTTGTGTGACAGGACAACACCGTGGATTGCTTGACGGAGTGCTTGACGCCTTTGGTGTGAAGCCCGACTACGACTTTTCGCTTATGCGTGAGGGGCAGACTCTCTTTGATATAACGGTGAATATATTGAACCGTATAAAGGCGGTGCTTGTCGAGTCCTCACCGGATATAGTTCTCGTCCACGGAGACACGTCCACTGCCTTTGCGGCAGCTCTTGCCTGTTTTTATGAGCGGATTGACGTGGGACATATCGAGGCAGGGCTTCGAACCTATGATATATACAGTCCCTATCCCGAGGAATTCAACCGTCAGGCAATATCGCTTATCGCAAAATATAGCTTCGCCCCCACAGAGGCGGCGAGGGATAATCTTCTGCGAGAGGGTAGGGAGCCGAGCCATGTTTTTGTTACCGGCAACACCGCAATTGATGCTCTCGCGACGACTGTTCGCTCCGACTATACTCACCCATTGCTTGAGTGGGTAGGGGATAGAAGACTTGTTCTGCTCACCGCTCACAGGCGCGAGAATCTCGGAGCACCGCTGCGGAGTATGCTTCGGGCTATACGCAGAGTGAGCGAGGAGTATGATGACATAAGAGTTATATATCCCGTTCATCCGAATCCCGCGGTTCGCGGGGTGGCAAACGAGATTTTCGGAGGCTGCAAAGGAGTCCGACTGACCGAGCCGCTTGACGTGCTTGATTTTCACAATATTCTCGCTCGGAGCTTTATGGTTCTGACCGATAGCGGAGGTATTCAGGAGGAGGCACCCGCGCTCGGAAAGCCCGTGCTCGTTATGCGCGACACCACCGAACGTCCCGAGGGGATAAGCGCGGGAACAATAAAGCTCGTGGGAACGGATGAGGAGAATATTTATAGCAGTTTTTGTAGGCTCCTTAATGACAAAGAGGCTTACGAGGCTATGGCGAGAGCGTCAAATCCTTACGGCGACGGACACGCCGCGGAGAGAATAGCGGATATTTTGTACGATAAAGTAAAATGAAAAATGGCGAGGGTGGACACAGTCCTCCCTCGCTTTGTCGTTTAACTGTAAAAGTCGTGATTTCCTATACGGAATTCAAAGGTTCTGTTCTTCGCTATCCAGTTGTTTGTGGCGATTCTCGGATTCATAAAGAAAAGAATTTCGTCAGACACGCTGTAGCCCTCAAGACATATCTTTGCCGCGATTATCGACGACGCCGTTGGCTTCTGATATATCGTTCCGAACGACACGGGTGAGAATTGTGTTCCGCCGCGTCTGTCGAATATCACGCCGTAGACGGTGTTCGGGTAGCTTGGACTAGCACGCCTGTTGAGAACGACATTTCCGACCGCTATTTGTCCGAGCAGACTCTCACCCTTTGCCTCGGCACTGATTATGCGAGAGAGCCAATAAAGGTCGTTCGCGTTGTAGAACTCGTCACCCGATTTCGGCAACACGCCTGTGTTTTTGAGTGTTACCGAGCGTGTGGCGTTGCTCCAGCCGACCTCAACTCCGAGTGCCTTGGCGATGGCTCTTACAGGAACGAACATAGTGCCGTCGATTATTCTTATGCGTTCGACGGTATAGAAGCATCTTCCGTCTTCATATACATAATAGTCACCGTCGGTTGCGGTTGCTACCTTGGTGCCCTTGGTGACCACCGCCGTTCGGGTTTTTGCGTCCCACGATACCGTGCAGCCGCCCACGAGCGCACAGAAATCTCTGATTGCGACGTATGTAACCGAATCGATAAGAGCCGACCTGCCTTGCAGAACCTGTTTCCCGTCCATATGTATCGCTACCTGCGAGGACCCCGCGGGGAAGCTTATGCTCCGCTCGGAGGACGCCGACGCGCCAATACAAAAGACCGACACCAGCATGACCGCACAAAGCAGAACAGCCGCCGCCCTTTTTGTCATATTCTTCAAAGCTGTTACCTCCTTGTTTTATTCGGACAAGCTCCGCAGAACTTGCACCGTATGCCTATTATAACAAAGGCTTCCAAATCTCTCAAGGCACAGATTTTTCCATAAGCGCCGTGAAAAATATGGAAGCCGTATTCAAAAAACGCCGCAAAGCTATGCGGCGTATGGTGTGCGGGGAATGTGACGGTTCTGTGAGCGTTGGAACAGATTGGAGGTTTTGGCAGAATAAATCGGGGGCGAGAACGAAAAATGAAGCATCGGCTACGCCGATATGAAGCTAAACGCACACAATTTTCTCCGTGAGCCGAAGGCTCGCTTCATAGCAACGAAGTTGCGACTTCATTTTTCATGCACCGTAAGTGCGCTTTTCTGTGAATGGACGATAAAAAAGATATTTTACCTTTTTAATCAATGAATTTGAATCCAAATTTAATGCTTTTCGACGGAAGGAGAAAAGCTTCCTTAACACCTTTTCACTATTCACTTTTACCTATTACCTGATCGACAAGTTTCGTAAGAGAAGAGTGAAAAGTGAAGAGGTAATAGTGAAGAAGTAAAAATCGACAAGCTTCTGTCGAAACTTGTCGATTTTTGGCCTGCCCGACAGGATTTGAACCTGCGACCTCGAGAGTCGGAGTCTCGCGCGCTATCCAGCTGTGCCACGGGCAGATGCTACGGTGAATATTATATCACGGTACAAGTAATATTTCAAGGCGAATTTTAAAAATATACAAACATAATTTTTACGAATCGGGAAAAGCTATATACAAAATCAAACGGAGGTTCGATATGGTAGAGCAGGATACGATAAAATTGCTCCGCGAATGTGACGCGGGGGTAAAGATGGGAGTGTCGTCGATAGACGAGGTTCTTGACTTCGTTTATTCCGACAAGCTCAAGAAATATCTGGTCGAGTGCCGTGACGAGCATAAAAAGCTCGAGGGCGAGATACAGGAGCAGCTTGACAAATACCGTGATGACGGTAAAGAGCCAAACCCTATAGCAAAGGGTATGTCCTGGATGAAAACCAGCGTAAAACTCGCGATGAATGAGTCGGATCACACGATAGCCGACCTCATCACCGACGGCTGCAATATGGGAGTCAAGTAGCTTAACCGTTACCTTAATCAATATAAAGCAGCGGACGAGTTCTCAAAGGATATCACAAAGAGACTAATAAATCTTGAGGAAGAGCTTACGGTTGATATCCGACAGTTTTTATGATAAAAATGCCTTGCATTGTATATGCAAGGCATTTTTGATGAATATTTACTTATTTTACTTAAAAAACATTGATTTTTAATGCAAAAATATTCGAAATCTACTTTACTTATTGAATTTTGTGTGCTATAATATCAAGTGGTGCATTAGGCACTTTTTAAACGTTTTTAAAAATTTATTATAAAAATGGAGGAACAAACAAACATGGCAATTACAAGAAAAAAGATGTCCATGGACGGTAACACAGCCGCCGCGCACGTATCGTACGCGTTTACTGAAGTTGCCGCAATTTACCCCATTACACCCTCTTCTGTAATGGCAGAGCTTACTGATGCGTGGTCCGCAACAGGACTTAAGAACATCATGGGCGAAAACGTTAAGGTTATGGAGATGCAGTCCGAGGCAGGAGCGGCAGGTACCGTTCACGGCTCTCTCGCTGCAGGTGCTCTCACAACTACATACACGGCTTCGCAGGGCCTTCTCCTGATGATTCCGAATATGTACAAGATAGCAGGTGAGCTTCTCCCCTGCGTTATTCACGTTTCCGCTCGTTGCGTTGCTTCTCACGCGCTCAACATTTTCGGTGACCACTCCGACGTTTACGCGTGTCGTCAGAC
>JAFTHJ010000154.1 GCA_017457465.1 Clostridia bacterium
AAAAGTCCCCCTTGATAATACCTTATTCTTTTTTCTCTGCGAGAGTCTTTTTTGCCTCCTCACGGGCGCTGATTTTGCCTTCAGGCTTGATGTCACCCGCTTTAAGGAGAGCGATTTTTGTCATCATAGGACCTACGAGCTCGTAGACGAGAACCGCAAAGAGAGTTATATTCGCGACTATAGCACCCTCGGGGCCTATCTGCTCTGCCTTGATAGCCATACCGAGTGCCACTCCCGCCTGCGGAAGCAGAGTAATTCCGAGATATTTAACAATATTTTTGTCGCACTTGACCGCCTTTGCGCTCAAGAAAGCACCGGAGCATTTTCCCGCGGAACGAGCAAGGATATATACCACGCCGATGATAACTATTGCCACGTCCGAAAAGACCGAAAGCTCAAGCTCGGCGCCGCTCAATACGAAGAAAAGAATAAACAGCGGAGCCGTCCATCTGTCAACACGGTCCATAAGCTCCTCGGAGAAATCGCAGAAGTTGCAGAAAATCGTTCCGAGCATCATACAAACGAGCAGGGAGGAGAATCCGATATGCACTCCTCCGACCTCAAACTTCATCATAGAGAGGGCTACGGTCAGAAAGACGAAGGTAACCGACATTGAAAGTCTCTTTGAGCGCGAATGGAAGAACTTCTCGAAGAATGTGAAGAGAAGTCCCATAATAAGTCCGAGAAGGAGCGAGAGAACTATCTCAAGGATAGGCTCAACTATTATCGATATAACGTCAACCTTGCCCGACATAAGCGCCTTTGCCACGCCGAAGGATGCCGCAAAGAGCATCAGTCCCACAGCGTCGTCGAGCGCGACGACAGGGAGAAGAATATCGGTAAGAGGTCCCTTTGCCTTATACTGGCGGACGACCATCAGCGTTGCCGCGGGAGCGGTTGCCGAGGCTATCGCGCCGAGGATTATTGCCGCGGGGAGCGAGAGCTTGTCGGGCATTGCGAAATGAAGCCCGATAAGGATAGCGTCAACCACTATTGTGGTAACTACAGCTTGAAATATACCTATAACGGTTGCTTGTTTACCCGTCTTTTTGAGTTGGGAGAGACGGAACTCGTTTCCGATAGAAAACGCGATAAAGCCGAGCGCTACGTCGGCAAGTAGGGAATATGCCTTTACATCTCCCATACTTGTAAAACCGAGTCCCGAAATTCCGAGAGCACCGAGAAAATACGGTCCGACCAGAATACCCGCTACAAGATACGCTGTAACGGCGGGAAGCTTGGCGAGCTTCGCGAGACGGGACAGCATAAGTCCCGCAAAAAGAGCAACAGACAAACTGAGAAGAGCCTGCATGATACGCCTCCAATTAAAAAAGTCATTTTGAACCTATGAATTATAGCACTTTAAGTGAGGTATGTCAAGGCAAAAGCCGAAATATTTCAAAAGATTTTTTTGATATAAAAAAGTCGGTATCGCTCGAAGTGCGATACCGACGAATTTATTTAACTTTTTCTCATCCAGAGAGCGGTGTGTTTCTTGGTGGTAAGATAGTTAGCCGCTGTTTCGGCGTCACTCAATTCGACGGAGTCCACAGGGTCTATACCCGCTACCCAGCCTTCGGTATTGCCAAAGGTCACGCTCTTGAGCATATCGCATTTCTGGAATGCCCATACGCCTATTTTCTCAAGTGTGACGGGAAGCTCTATGCTCTGAAGCTTGACGCAGCCGTTAAAGGCGAAGCTTCCGATATTGGTCAGCGTTGAGGAGAATGTTACTCTCTCAAGGCTTGAGCAGTTTGCAAAGGTGTACATAGAAATGGCAGTCACTCCCTCGGGAATCGTTATCTCGCGGAGCGATATACAGCCGTGGAACGCCGCCTCGCCAATGCTTTCAAGTCCGACGGGGAGATTTATCTCCGCCAAAGCTTCGCAACCGAGGAAAAGGTCCTTGCCCAATACCTTGGTAGAGGCGGGAATCTCAAACGAGGTAATCGTCTTGTCGGTTATCTCATAAAGCGTGTGATAAAGATTTTCTGCGTTGCCCCTATATTTTCCTCGATTGCATTCGGAGAATATTGTTGCCGCGCATCCCTCAAAGGCGCCGTCCGCGATTTCGGTGACGAAGCTCGGAACATAAAGCTCACTCACGGTCTTGTCCTTAACTCCCGTAACAACACAGGTGTCGGTGCCCGATGTGAACTCAAACGCGCTCATCTCCTCGCTCACCGCCCATCTTGCCTCGTAAGCGCGGTCGCAGAAGGTTATCGTGAATGTGTATACCATATCTTCGCTTACAACATCCTCGCCAGCGTACCAGCCGAGGAATTTGTATCCGAGGTTAGGTGTCGCCGTGGCGGTCACACTCTGTCCCTCGTAGTAGCTTCCCGCTCCGCTTACCGAGCCTGCCGCGCTGTCCGCGGTGGTAAGTGAAAGGGCGCGTGGGGGAAGCCAGCTTGCCGTAAGCTCCTTATCGGATAGGAAGGTCCACGCCTCAAGGCTCTTTCCCTCGCCGTCGGTTATCCTTGTCGCTCCGTCGAACCAGCCGTCAAAGAGGAAGCTGTCTCGTGTGGGCAGTGCGAGTGTGAAGCTCTGACCGTATGTAACCTCGGCGTCTGCGCCCTCAACCTCGCCTCCGTCAGCGTTGTAAGTGACCTTATATGTATTTGCCGTGAAAGCGGCGTAAAGCCTGACCTTTTCGGTGGGCTTTATCTTACTCTCACAGTTCTCGCCGTTCTCGTATTTCCAGCCGCTGAAGTTATGTCCCGCGGGGGCGTCGGGCGTGTAGGATACCGCGTATTCCGAGCCCAACTCGACAGTGTCGGTCTTGAGAAGCTCGTTTCCGTTATAGTATTCAACCGAAACGGTTTTGGGCTCCTTTTCATCGCCGTCCTTATTCGTCGTAAGTGCTGTTGTTTCGGCGGCAGTCTGTTCCGGTGTCTCGGTGTCCTCGGGCTCTTTGCTACAAGCCGCGACTGTGACCGCAACAAGCAACAACGCTACAAGCATCAGCAATATTTTTCTTTTCATATATTCCTCCGTAAATATTTACAGACTTTATTTTTCTTTGATTCTATCACACTTTTCTTCTTTTGTAAATATATTAATCCGTTTTTTATCCAAAAGACTTGATTTATGCGGAAAAAAGTAATATAATTATTATGAATAACTATTTGTCGGACAAGCCGACCGAGACGAAAGGATATTTTATTATGGACAGAGTATCAAAGCATAACTATTACCTTGATATTGCCCAGACCGTAGCGGAGCGCAGCACCTGTCTGCGAAAGATGTACGGCGCTATAATCGTTAAAGACGATGTTATCGTATCCACGGGATACAACGGCGCCCCCAGAGGACGCAAGAATTGCTGTGACATCAAATACTGTATGAGAGATAAGCTGAATATACCCAGAGGTGAGAGATACGAGATGTGCCGTTCGGTTCACGCCGAGGCTAACGCGATTATCGCGGCGGCGCGTGAGCGTATGCTCGGAGCGACGATATATATCGCTTGTATCGAGCCGTCCGACCATTCGGTCGTCTCGGGCACAAGCAGCTGTATGATGTGTAAGCGTCAGGTTATCAACGCGGGTATATCGACCGTCGTTATCAGAGACACCAAGGACGAGTTCAGAATAATAGACGTAAACGACTGGATAGAGAACGATGACTCCTTGAGCGGAATTTTCGGTTACTGATACGGGGGAAAAATGAGCAACTCAAAAAGAAAAGCTATCCGCGCCGTGAGTATTCTTTGTGTGGCGTGTCTGCTTCTTACCGCCCTCTGCTCCTGCGCGAAGGGAAACAAATTCGAGGCGGACGGCGGAGCTTATAAGGACAAAAAGACAGATGTTTCCTACGAGGCGGCACCCGCTTGTTATGAGCCTATGGCAATGGGCGAGGAGATTTACGGACAGTCCGACAGCGTGACCTTCTACGAGATAGAGGGACAGAATCCGCTCGAGTGGATATGCGAGGAGGGCGGAACGGTCTTTTATTCTGACACGGTGGAGCTTCCCTCGCTTGAGGAGATGAAAATATCCTATATAAATATCTGTGTCGAGACTAATACAACAGTGACCAGAGGTAAGGTGCAGAGCGCCGAGGATATTTCGGATATCGTGAGCGCGTATGTCAGCGCGGACAGTATATACTACCGCGGGGATACTCCCGCTCTTACCTATAAAATAAGATTTGCCGACAGCTCTATCGGGGTCTTTTATTCGGTAGTGTTTGTCAGATACGCCGAGGATTATACCCTCAAGGCAGAGGACGGAACGCTTCTGAATTACGGCAAGGATTTTCTCTACAACCGCTTTGAGGACAAGTTTGTCAAGGCGCCCGAGGCGCTTGTGAAGTATGTCAATGAGCTTACCTGACGGAAAAGAGATACGCCCCGTGCGCTTTGCCCGTGAGCATATCGGGCAGGTGGCGGAGCTTGAAAGGCGATTTTTCTCCGAGCCTTGGTCAGAGAGCGCTCTCTCGCTTTTGCTGACCGAGGAATATCCCTCGTTCGTTCTGGTGACGGATACGGGTGAGGTCGTGGGATATATCAGTGCGCAGAGAGCGCTTGATGAGCTGCAGATAATAAATCTCGCGATAAGAGAGGGATACAGAGGCCGTGGCTTTGGAGTGATGCTTCTCGAGACGGCGGAGGCTTATTGCCGCGGCGAGGAGATAGTGTCGCTGTCGCTTGAGGTCAGAGAGAGCAATTCGGCGGCAAGAGGACTTTACAAAAAGCAGGGATACCGCGAGGCGGGAGTTCGGAAGAACTTCTACCGTCAACCCACAGAGAACGCGGTGGTTATGATAAAAAATTTGATTTGATGAAACTGGTGCGAAAATAAAATGTTGATATTGGGACTTGAAAGCTCGTGTGACGAGACCTCTGCGGCGGTCGTCCGAATGGAGGACGGAAAGCGGGAGATACTTTCGAATATTGTGGCGTCACAGATAGAAATTCATAGACTTTACGGCGGAGTTGTGCCCGAGATAGCCAGCAGAGCGCATATCGAGGCGATATCGGGGATAACCTATCGGGCGCTTGACGAGGCGGGAGTGAAGCTCTCGGATATAGGGGCGGTTGCCGTTACCTCGCATCCGGGGCTTATCGGGGCGCTTATTGTCGGAGTTAACTTCGCGAAGGCTCTGGCGTTTGCCAATGATATTCCGCTTGTGTCGGTAAACCACGTCAAGGCGCACGTCGCCGCGGCGTATCTTGAATACCCCGAACTTGAGCCTCCCTTCACAGCTATGGTGGTATCGGGCGGACATACCTCGATTTACGAGATAAGCTCCTATACCGATTTCAGGACTATAGGCTCCACGCGTGACGACGCGGCGGGCGAGGCTTTTGACAAGGTGGCGAGAGTGCTTGGTATGCCCTATCCGGGCGGAGCCGAGTTTGACCGCGTATCCTACGGCGGAAATCCCCTTGCTGTGGCTCTTCCGTCTCCCGCGCTTCACGGAGATAATCTTGATTTTTCCTTCAGCGGAATAAAGACGGCGGCGCTCAATTATATAAACAGCACAAGACAAAAGGGAGGGGAGCCAGATGTGGGCGACCTTGCCGCGTCATATACTCACGCTATCGTTAAGGCGATAGTCAAAAAGGCGTCCGCGGCACTTGACAAAACAGGCTCGAAAACTCTCGTTCTTGCGGGAGGTGTTGCGGCGAACTCGCATATCCGCCGTGAGCTTGGTGTTATGTGCGAGAGGCGCGGAGCGCGTCTTTGCGTTCCGAGAATATCGCTCTGCGGAGACAACGCCGCTATGGTAGCGGCGGCGGGATACTTTGAGTATGAGTCGGGCAATCTTGCCTCTGTCGACCTCAACGCCTCCGCGAACGACAATATGTAATTCTCCAAGCGGAGAAGTCTGACCTTTGCGAAAGGTTTGAAAGGATGGAAATATGAAAAACGAAAAGGATATATTTGACGATATTGAAATAGACACGGGAGCTATTGATTCGGAGAAGCATTCGGTATCTCCCGCGGTTATAAAGCGTCTGCCGAGATATTTCAGATATCTGCGTGAGCTTATAAGAATGGGAAAGACTCGCGTCAGCTCTGCCGAGCTTTCTAAAATGATGAACGTCACCGCGTCGCAGATAAGGCAGGATCTCAACTGCTTCGGCGGCTTCGGTCAGCAGGGCTACGGCTATAACGTAAACTACCTTTATACCAAGATATGTGAGATACTCGGGGTGGGCTGCGGCTTCCGCGCGGCGGTCATCGGCGCGGGTAATCTCGGAAGTGCGCTTGTGAAGAGCCCTATGTTCGAAAAAAGAGGAGTGGACGTCGTGGCTATGTTTGACGTAGACGCGAATCTTATAGGAAAGAAGCTCGGTCATATAAAAATATTCAATGTCTCGGATATCGAACGGATATTCGAGGAATACGCTATAGACATCGCGATACTCACAATGCCCAAGGAATTCGCGCAGGAGACTGCCGATAGGCTCTCGGGAACGGGTATCGGAGGTATATGGAATTTCACGGGTAAGGAGCTGAAGCTCGAGTCAGATATAGTTATCGAAAACGTCCATATCGGAGACTCGTTGATGACTCTTTGCTACGAGATAGCAAGAAAAAAAGATAACGGAGAAAATTCCGCAAAATGAAAAAGAACGAAAAAATAAGTCTTAAATATAAGGAGACTCGGCTCCCATCAAGCTTTCTCGATTCGGTGCGCTCTGCCGACGAGAACGACCTGCGCGTGATGCTCTCTTTAGCTTTGCTTGAAACGGAGGAGATATCCCCCGAGGAGCTTTGCAAAAGGTTGGAGATAAGCGAGAGCGAGTTTGACGCTTCGGTAAAATACTGGTGCGGCGCGGGATTACTTAAAAAGGGCAAGAGGAGCGCGACGGGCGCGGAGAGTAAGCCGAAGACCGAGACAAAGACGGTTGCCGATGCTCACAGAGACGGAAAGCTTGAGAGGGCGAGTGAGATACCCTCGTATTCCTCGGCGGAGCTTACCGAGCTTATCGAGCGTCAGCGCATAACCGCGGAGTTTATCGACGAGGCGCAGCGAGTTTTCGGAAAGATGTTCAACACTCACGACATAAATATACTTGTGGGAATGGTTGATTATATCGGCTTTGACGAGGCGAGTGTGATACTTCTGCTCGACTATGTCAAAAACAAGGGCAAACGCTCTCTGCGATACGCCGAGAAGTTGGCTTTTGAGCTTTATGACGAGGGAGTCACGACCGTACAGGCTTTGCAGAACAGATTCCTGAAGATGGAGGAGTATGCCAAGACCGAGTCGGCTGTCGCGGCTATGTTCGGTATGAGCGGCAGAGCGCTTACCGCAAAGGAAAAGAAATTTTTACATTCCTGGATAGAGGATATGGGTTACGGTGTCGAGTGCATAAGACTCGCGTACGACATAACCGTCGACAATACTCACGAGCCGCTTCCCGCGTACGCGAATACCATTCTCACGAACTGGTATAATGACGGTCTGCGTACATATGACGCTATCGTAGCGGCGGAAGAGGAGCGACGCTCAAAGGGCAAAAAGGGTAAGGAACAGGACAAGAGCTTCGATACAGACGAGTTCTTTGCCGCGGCTCTGAAGAGAACCTTTGAGGAGCTTTAAAAAATAAATCCGAGAGGATATTGATTATGGCATATAATAAAGAAGATTTTATACGTATCCGAGAGGAATACTCAAAAAAATATCTGAAGGCGAGAGAGGCGGCGGACACACGCGCCAGAGAGCTTTACGAAAAGATTCCCGAATTGAGAACGCTTGATGGGATACTTGCGGGAACCGCCTCGAGAATTATGGGCGCGGTCTGCAGTGATAACGCCGAGGAGCGCATAAACGCGGTTCGCAGTGAGAACGAGCGGCTTTTGCGTGAGAGAGCGAAGCTTCTCACGGCGTACGGATATCCCGAGGATTATACCGACGTTCACTATGAGTGTGAGCTTTGCGGAGATACGGGATATGTTGATACCAAGATGTGTACCTGTATGAAAAAGGCGCTCGTGATGGCGGGTTACCGTTCATCTGGCATATACGGACTTATGCAGACACAGTCGTTTGACAATTTTTCGCTGAAATACTATAAGGATAACGAAGAGGCGTACGCGACAATGAAGCAGAGCGCGGCTCTGCTCAAGAAATATGCCGAGAGTTTCGACGAGAACACCTATAAGAGCTTTATGCTTATAGGAAACACAGGTCTTGGGAAGACACATCTTTCGACCGCCGTGGCTGTCAAGGTGATAGAGAGAGGCTTTGACGTGCATTATGTTTCCGCCTGTTCGATGATTTCTGATTTTGAGGCGAAGCAGTTTGGCGGCAGAGGCGCTGCCGACGGTGTTGACACCTCGAGATATTACGATTGCGACCTGCTTATAATCGACGATTTCGGAACAGAGCTGACCAATCAGTTTACGCTCTCCTGCTTCTACGACGTGATAAATACGCGAATGATAAAGAGAAAGTCGACGATAATCAACACAAATCTCGGAAAGAAGGAAATAGAGTCCAGATACGGCGACAGAATAACAAGCCGTCTGTTTGGTGAGTACCGTCCGATTCTGTTTTTCGGAAGGGATATAAGAGAGCAGAAGATACATAAGGGTTAATGCGGATAAAAAAGCCTCATAACGCGAATAATAAGGGATATACGCACAGGCGTATATCCCTTTTAATTATGATAAGGCAGGAAAATGGTTATGAATTCAAATAAAAGCTCGGTAAATGCCGAGATGCTTGATAGAATGTATAAGAATGTAAAAATGGGCTCGGACTCTATGATAAATATAATGTCGCGGGTCAGCGATGACTCTCTTCGCCGTGAGCTTACCTCGCAGCTTGATGCCTACGAGGGGTATTCGAGACGAGTTGGGGATATGATATACGAGTCGGGCGGAAAGCCAAAGGAGGAGGGGCTGATGACCAAGATGTCAGCCAAGATAGGAATGGCGATGAACACTATGACCGACTCGACCTCAAGCCACCTTGCGCAGATGGTGATAGAGGGGGCGACTATGGGAATGACCGATATGACGAAGATAGTTCGCGAGTACGAGAACAGAGAGTGCAGTGAGGCACCTCTAAAACTCGCGCGTGAGATTGCCGAGTTCGAGGATAAGAGTATCGAGAAGCTTAAAAAGTTTCTTTGAATTACAACAAAAGCAGCGTAGCTATGAGGATTCTCACGGCTACGCTGCTTTGTGATTTTTCTTTTTGTTTTCGGACCGTCGGCGACGCCGGTCTCTACAAGGTTTGGTGTGATTCATTCGCATATTTGCGCCCTTACGATACTTCCCGCGGTGTCGGTGGGTATGGTATGCTTTTTATTCCAGCTCGTCGAGCGTCTTTTTGAAGGTGTCGATAAAGGTATTGCAGAAGTAGGCTACCTCCTCGTGGCAGAAATATGCCTCGACCTCTTTTTTGAGCGACTTTTCAGCCTTGGCGAACTCTCGGTTTCCGCTTCTCATCTCCTCGATACACTTGATATACGCCGAAATCTTGTCTGCCGCCTTTATGAGCATCGCCTCATAAGAGTCCTCGGGTAGCTCGATAAGCTCACGGTATTCGCTCTGAAGCTCCTCGGGGAGCATTGAGATAAGCTTGTCATTCGCTATCTTCTCGATATTCTTATAGGACGCGCGTATTTCAGGATTATAATATTTTATCGGTGTGGGCAAATCTCCCGTCAGTACCTCGCTCGTTTCGTGATAAAGCGCGGCGGAGGCGATACGGTCGGCGTTGAGCGCACCCCCGAATTTCTTGTTTTTGATAAGAGCCAGAGCGTGTGCTATCTGCGCCACCTGCGCACTGTGCTCGGCAATGTTTTCGTCG
>JAFTHJ010000155.1 GCA_017457465.1 Clostridia bacterium
CATACGCGCCGCCGATTCAAGATACCTCACCGCCTCAAGCTGCGCGGGGACGGGCTGCATAAAGCTCATATTGAAATTTTCCTTCCACCCCACGAGAGTGTCGTCGGTTCCTCTGTAGGCGACATATATATTTCCGTCTCCGAGCAGATATGTCAGCGCCGAAAACTGAATCTGCGTCTCGGGATTTACATAATTTACGTATCCGCAAAGCCTGACGTTCCCAAATCGCTTGGTCTTTGCCGCCTTGGCAAGGAGAGTCACGAGTGTGGGCGGCAAAATCGCGCCTATATACGCCTGTTCTCCCTTATGCTCACGCAGATACTGTCTTGCGGCGGCGAGGAGCTGTATCGACTTCGCGCCGTGCTCCTCGGGAACAATTCCGTCAAAATCTATATAGCATATCATAGACAGAATAAGGCTGTCTACCTCATTCACCCCGACCTCACCGAAGGTTATATCCCCTCTCCAGTCGAGATATTCAAAAACTGTTGCCATACCTTTTTCCTAATTAGATTTGTTTATGTACGCTCTTATATTCATCATAGAATCTGTAATAAGGGCAGGAGCGCGTTCTACCCGCGACGAAGCTTTCCATTTCGTCCTGGTCGAGATTCACCGTGCATACGTATGATTCATAATCCTCGTCATAGTCGTAAAAAACACAGCTCTCACAGCTTGTGACCTTCTTTTTTTCCATATCCTACCTCACATATTTTTCAGTCTGTCAAGACAGTTCTGTAGGATTATCTGTGCGGAGAGCGTGTCGATAACCTGCTTTCTTTTACTTCCGCGGGTGTTGGTTTCATTGAGATATCTCGCGGCGGTCATCGTTGTCATTCTCTCGTCAAACATTGCCACGGGAAGTCCCGACGCCTCCTCAAGGCGTCGGGCGAATTTCTTGCACCGCTCCGCTCTCGAGCCCTCGCTGCCGTCCATATTTTTAGGCAGTCCGACCACGACAGCAACAGCCCCCTGCTCCTTTGCCACAGAGTATACCGCCTCGACCGTCTTATCGAGTCCCCCGGGCGAGATATATCCTATTCCCGTCGCTAGAAAGCGAGAGATATCCGACACGGCAAGTCCCGTCCTCACGTCTCCGAAATCGACCGACAGTATCTTCCCCGAGGTCTTCTTTATTCTTTCCATATTTTTATTCTTCCCCGTTTTCAGTATTTTTTGCAAATCCGTGATAATCAAGCCACGCAAGTATGTCGGCATAGACCTCGTCTCGGTTTATCTCGTTGAGCATCTCGTGATGTCCGCCGTCATAGAGCTTCAGCGTCACATCGCTCATCTCTGCCGCCTTGAGCCGCTCGTATACCGTCATAACTCCCTTTCCGTAGTTTCCCACAGGGTCCATATTGCCCGATATCATAAGTATCGGCAGCTCCTTTTTAAGCGAGTGTGCCCAACTCTTCTTTGATACACGTCCGAGCAGGTCAAAAAGGTCGTAATACGCCCCTGCGGTGAATCTGAACGTGCAGAATTTATCCTTGGCGTAAGCCGACTGAATTTCCTCGTCTCTCGATATCCACAGGTACTTTGAGCAGCCCTTGGGATACCTCTTTGAGTAAGAGCCGAAGGCTATGTTATATATCAGCTCACTTCTGTTCATCTCTCCGCAGAAAAGGATATTCAGCTTCGCCAAAAGCTTTCCCATAGCCGTGGGCGATTCTGGACCGCCTGTTCCGCTGATTATCGCGGCATCCGCCTCGTTTTGGTAGACAGAGAGGTATAGTCTCGCTATAAACGAGCCCATACTGTGCCCCAGAAGTACGAGAGGGAGCGAGGGATATTCTCTCTTTATGAGCAGAGTCATCTCGTGCAGGTCGCGCAGAATAAAGTCGGCTCCGCCCTTGGCGGTATATCCGAGATGAGAGTCATCGGGGGCGGTATTTCCGTGTCCGAGATGCTCGTTTCCGCAAACGACAAAGCCCTCGGAGCAAAGAAAATCGGCAAAATCCTCATATCTCATTATATGCTCACACATACCGTGGCTTATCTGAACTATGGCGTGAGGTGCTTTTTTCGGAACAAATATATAATACGCGATATTATCCACTCCGTCGGATGACGGAAAGCTTCCTCTTTTTAAAGTATATGATTTACCGTATGTCATTTGCCCCTCCTGTTTCGGTCAATTTTTCAGCCAGAGCCGTGAGGATTTCGACATCGTTATCCTCGGGGTGCTCGATAACGTGCTCAAGCAAACGCGAGAGAACAGCCCCGACTTCCCTGCCCTTGATTCCTATTTTCACGAGATGTGAGCCGTTTACAGCCAGACCTCTGTTGTCGGTGCATACCTTTTTTTGGAGATTTTTCTTCACATAATCCGCAAATTCACCGTCAATCCGTCCGAGAGCGGTCGCAGCCGCAATGACATCCTCTGTGAGCTCCCCGCAGCTGCCTATAAATCTTCTCGCATCGGAATCGCTTCCGCGAAGCACTGTTGCGCATTTTGCGGCGATATTTTTTGTATTTGAGAGAAGCTTATTTGAAAGCTTCAGCCCCTTCAGTATCTCCCCCATTCGCTCACTTTCGCACTCGCTCATAAATATGCCGAGACGAATCCTCTCGGTCGCGGGAGCACGGTGGAGCGCGGAGAGCGTTTGTGTGCTTGGAAAATACCCCTCGGTGATATATCCGAAAATACCGAGCTCACGCATAAGCTCAAGCGAATAGAGGGGATTCGAAGCGCAAAGCAGCTTGATAAACTCGCACCCTATCCTCTCCCTCGCGATATTTGCGAGCTTTGGCGCGAGGGCGCCTGCCGCCGCGAGTGTGTCCTTCTCCATCTCAAAGCCAAGCTGTGCCGAGAATCGAAAGGCGCGCATAATTCGGAGAGCGTCCTCGTCAAATCTCCGACAAGGCTCTCCGACAGCTCGGATAATTCTGTTTTTTATGTCCTCGCTTCCGCCAAACGGGTCAATAAATCCTCTCGCCTGATTATACGCCATAGCGTTGACGGTAAAATCACGTCTGGAGAGGTCGGCGGTCACGTCATCCGTGAATTCAACAGACTCGGGACGTCTCGAATCGAGATATTTGCCGTCTATTCGGAAGGTGGTTATCTCTATAGGCTCACCGTCGGACAGCACCGTAACGGTTCCGTGCTTCAGTCCTGTGGGGATTGTACGAAAATCGGCGAAAGCCTCGAGAGTTTGCTCGGGGAGCGCCGAGGTGGTTACGTCGAAGTCATTCGGCGCCTTGCCAATGACCATATCACGCACACTTCCGCCCACGATATAAGCCTCAAATCCGCGGCTCTCGAGCCGCTCTATTATTTTTGCCACATATTCGGGATATATCACGCGCTTCCCTCCTCTCTTTTTATACGTCTATTATACTACTTTTCTCTGTTTGTGTCAATCACGGGAAGAATATGCGAATAAGTATTTTATACATAAAGGCTACCGTTTCGGCGGTAGCCTTATAAGTCATAAAAATTAGTGTTCGATTATAGCTTCTCTTTCTTCTATTTTTAGTTTTGGCAATAAGAGCCAACTATTGGATTTCAGTCCCATACAAATTTTAATACGTCCCATCATAGAAGGCGTTAAATGTATTGACAATTTTTGCAAACACTCAATCAATTCATCCATTAACTGCTGGAACTCATTTTCGGGTAACAAATATTTGCAGGATATCAAAAGAGCCAAAAAATCGTTTCTGCCGAATTTTATCTCGCCTTTATTGTTTTTGGCAATACACAGCTTTTGCGTAATGCTTAAGCGAGTGGAGAGCCTTGTTTTCGGAAGCCTTGCGCAAAAAGTTCTTTCTCCGTGCGCCACAATATTTCTGTAAGAAACTACTACTTCAAGCATATTTGCAAGTTGCGAAGAGGAAAGTCCGTAGTTTTTTGCAATCGACGTCCTCTCTTCGTCTAACATATTCTTATAAAAAATAGAAACGGTTCCAAAAGACAAAGCCCTTATCAAAACCCACATCGGAACATGTCCGTGAGCCTGATAGTTATGCGCTATATATTCTCTGTATTTGTTGGAATTATGGTTCAGTGCTTCGTTTATGGTGGTTTGACATTCAGCTATCAACCGCAGGACTGCCGCCTCGGAATTTTGATTTTGAGAAAAACATTCAGGTTGCAAATAAACCTTTTCGTCCACTCCGTGAACTTTGCTGAATTCGTGTGCGATAATAGCTTTTATATGCGATTCTATAGATGATGTATGCTTATAGATTACACTTCTTAAGTTCTTATCAAAGGCATATAAATGACAGATTTCCTCAAAGGTAGTTCCCCGATAGAAAACACCGTTAGCCTTAAAATTCGGAGAGTAACCGTTGATAACATTATAATATCCCTCAAGCCTCAAAAAGCTTATAGCCTTGTTTTCATCGTTGATTATAAGCCCCTTGCTTTTTAATTTTTCTATTTGTTGTTCATATGTAAAAAACTCTTTCATATTTCCGTCCGATATAAAGTTTTAGGGAGCTCCATAAAATGGAACTCCCTGCAGACCTCAGTCACCTAAGGTTCTTTCCGTACGCGTATTATATCACGAAAAAATTTTCTTGTCAATAGAAATGATAAAAATAATTGCATTTATTTTTTAAAAAAAGATGAGGGGTTTTATAAATAAAACCCCTCGCAGTCCTTATTTATTAAGGATCTGTCCGTAGAGCTACTGCTCCATAAAATAATATGAAGCAAGGTTGATAAAAATAATCAACATAGGTAAAACCTTTTCGCTCAAAGATATTCTAAACTCCTTGTGCGTGTCAAATTGTTTCATTTTATGTCAATCCGTATCATAGGTGTTTCATATTTTTCTTGACTTTATCTCTACTATTTGATAAAATATATATATCTATTGTTTGTTTACGAAAGGCTTTATATATGTCGGAAAAAACTTGTGTTGCGGTTATAGGCGCGGGACACGCGGGAATTGAGGCGGCACTTGCCTGTGCCCGTATGGGGCTTGACACGGTATTATTTACTATGTCGCTCGATTCTATTGCGAATATGCCCTGCAACCCCTCTATCGGAGGTACGGGAAAAGGGCATCTCGTTTATGAAATAGACGCGCTCGGCGGAGAGATGGGAAGAGCCGCCGACCTCGTTACGCTTCAGTCGCGCACCCTCAATCTCGGAAAGGGCGCGGCGGTTCATTCGAAGCGTATTCAGGCAGACCGCAAGGAATATCAGAAAATAATGAAAGAAAAATTGGAAAAAACTTCCAATTTGCGACTGATTCAGGCGGAAATAGTCGATATCGGCGTTGAGGACGGCAGAGTGCGCTCTGTCACCACAATGCTCGGAGAGGTTTGGGAATGTCAAGCGGCTATCCTCTGCACAGGCACTTATCTTGACGGAAGAATTTTTGTCGGAGACGTCAATTACGCGAGTGGGCCCGACGGAATGCTTGCCGCCACGGGACTTTCCGCCGCATTGCGACGTCTCGGCATCTCTCTGATGAGATTCAAAACCGGAACGCCCTCGCGAGTACTTAAAAGCTCTATCGACCTTGACAAGCTTGAGCGTCAGGACGGAGAGGAGAGAATAACCCCCTACTCTGCCCTTACCGACGAATCCTTTTTTGACTCTCTCGAGCAGCTTCCCTGCCATATAGTTTACACAAACGCCGAAACACACAGAATAATTCACGAGAATATCACGCGCTCGGCAATGTATTCGGGGCAGATACACGGCACAGGGCCTCGCTATTGCCCCTCTATTGAGGATAAGGTCGTCCGTTTTGCCGATAAGGAGCGCCACCAGCTCTTTGTCGAGCCTGTTGGAGCAAACACCGAGGAGATGTATATTCAGGGCTTCTCTACTTCCCTGCCCGTCGATGTTCAGCACAAGATGCTCGAATCCCTCACAGGCTTTGAGAAAGCGCAGATAATGAGATACGCGTACGCAATTGAATATGATTGCGCCGACCCGACACAGCTCTATCCAACACTTGAGTTCAAGAGCATTTCGGGACTTTACGGCGCGGGACAGTTCAACGGAACCTCGGGCTACGAGGAGGCGGCGGCGCAAGGACTTGTCGCGGGTGTCAACGCGGCTCTCGCTATTAAGGGAGAGTCTCATATGATTCTTGAGCGCTCCGAGAACTATATAGGAACGCTTATCGACGACCTCGTCACAAAGGGTACCAACGAGCCCTACAGAATGATGACCTCGCGCTCGGAATACAGACTTCTGCTCCGTCAGGATAACGCCGACTCCCGTCTGACACCTATAGGAAGACGAATCGGACTTATCGATGACGAGCGCTACGAAGC
>JAFTHJ010000156.1 GCA_017457465.1 Clostridia bacterium
ACGCCTCGCAGACTCTGTCTCCAAGGTCGGAAGTTACAACGGTATTGAACATTATGCCGTTCTCGGGAAGTGTTCCGTTAGCCTTCTTTTGAGAGAGAATGTACTCAAGGAGCACTGCCGCGCTCTGATTTCCCGTCATACGGATATATTCGCCGTTGTGCTTTACGGCAACGCCGAGTCTGTCACAGTCGGGGTCTGTGGTGATAATAAGGTCGGCATCGCTGCGCTTTGCGTATTCAAACGCCAGAGTATACGCCTCTGCCATCTCGGGGTTAGGATTCTGTGTCATACTGAACTCGGTATCGGGCACACACTGCTCCTCAACGGGAATGACGTTATATCCGAGTCTTGCAAGAACGGTTCTCACGGGAATATTACCCGTTCCGTGCTGGGGAGAATAAACTATTTTAAGGTCGTCCTTCTTGACATCCTTATTGATAACGATGGACATTACCGCAGCATAATACTTTTCGTCGATACTGCTATCGACAAGCTCTATAAGTTCTCCTGCTTCCTCTCGCGAGAGCGACTTCACCGCAAGGGGGTCCTTTATCTTGTTTATATGGGCAACAACGAGGTCGTTCTCCTCGGGAATAAGCTGACATCCGAGATAGTTATAAAGCTTATAGCCGTTATACTCGGGAGGATTGTGAGACGCGGTTATCATAACTCCGCCGAATGCGTCAAGCTCTCTTACAGCAAACGAGAGCTCGGGGGTGGGGCGAAGCGAATCAAAGATATACGCCTTGATTCCGTTTGCCGCAAGAACTCCCGCCGTCTCAAGCGCGAATTCTACGCTATGGCGTCTGTTATCATGGGCAATAACAACTCCCGTCCTTTCGGGTGTCTCTCCCACCTCTTTGATATAATCGGCGTATCCTTGGGTAACCCGTCTTACTATATATTTATTAACTCTGTTGGTTCCCGCACCGAGGACTCCGCGAAGTCCGCCTGTACCGAATTCGACCTTGCGTCCGAAACGCTCTTTTATTTCCTTGTCGTCATCGGCAATAGCTCGAAGCTCCGCCTTTGTTTCCTCGTCAACATATGGACTTTCCAACCAATGCTTATATGCATCACGATAATTCATGGGCTTATCTACCTTCCTTTTCTACGCTAATATTATTATAAACTATATATATGAAAAATTCAATACAAAAATTCACCAATTTTCCGAAATTTAATGCTATCTTTTGCTATATAACTGATACAAATAAATATAATCTCTCATAAGGTATTGACAAATAAGTCAAAATGTGTTATCATATTAATACTTTACCAAATTAAAGCGTTAAAATCAAGAGCTTTAAGAAAAAAATGGAGGACATTATGAAAAAAATTTTATGTTTGGTACTCGCTCTCGTTATGTGCGCGTGTGTTTTTGTTTCCTGTAAGAAGGAAGACAAGGTTCTTACCTGCGGAGTTACTATTATTCCCGGTCTGAACGAAAAGGATGCGGACGGCAACTGGATAGGATTTGAATCCGAGTTCGCTATGGAAGTCGGAAAAATAATCGGTATGGAAGTTGAATTTCAGGAAATCGACTGGGGTCAGAAGTACAATGAGCTGAATTCGGGCGCTATCGACTGCGTATGGAACGGCTTTACCGCTCACTCCACCGACGAGGATGCTTCGGGTAACGAGGTTAAGAGAAGTGATCTTGTTGAC
>JAFTHJ010000157.1 GCA_017457465.1 Clostridia bacterium
CCACACCGTCTGTGACATAATGGAAGATAAACTTGTCCTGTGTGGTGTGCCGTATCGTTCTCAAGGGATAGGACTGCTCCTTGCCGAAATTATAAAATTTTATCGGCAGAGATGAGCGCTCCTCTCGATTCATAAGCATATCGTCAAAATAGCGTTGCTCCTCCGAGGGCTTTTTTATAACATTTTCAAAAAACTCGCTTCCGCCCCCGGGAAGGTCTCTTTTATACTGTATTTTACTCATAAAAGCTCCCTTAACACTTGATTTATCTCAATTAATTGTATCACACAAGTACTGAAGTGTCAACGGAAAACACAAAAATCACGCAAAAATTTTGGTGTCATTTTCTAATATATAGGTATCCTTTTACCATTGAATTTGTCGCCTGATAAGTTTACAATAAAACCATAAAGTATATATATTGGAGGTAGCAATATGAACTTTGAATTCAAATACCACAAATCTCTCGAAACTCTCCATATGGGTTGTGAGAAGCCTCGCGCGTATTTCATTCCGTACTCGGACGAGAAGAGCGCGTTCGAGGATAACAGAGCGTCAAGCACACGCTTTCTCTCGCTTTGCGGCGACTGGGATTTCAGACACTATCCCTCGGAGAATCACCTCGACGATTTTCTCGCCGATAGCTTCACAACAGACGGCTTCGATAAGCTGACCGTTCCGATGTGTTGGCAGTCAGAGACTGACAGAGGATACGACACACCCAACTACACAAACACAAAATACCCCTTCCCCGTCAATCCCCCCCACGGTCCCGCAATAAACCCCTGCGGACTCTATGTAAAAGATGTTTTCGTCGGTGACGAAATGCTCGGCGGAGAGGTATATATAAACTTCGAGGGCGTTGATTCCTGCTTCTATCTCTTTGTAAATAACACCTTTGCGGGTTACAGTCAGGTCAGCCACTCCACCAGTGAGCTTAATATAACCTCCCTGCTCCGCAAGGGATATAATAACTTCAAGGTGCTCGTGTTCAAATGGTGCGACGGCTCATATCTTGAGGACCAGGATAAATTCCGCTTCTCGGGAATTTTCCGCGAGGTATATCTTCTCGCAAGAGACAAGGCGCACATCAAGGATATCTTCCTGAAGCCCACCCTCTCCGAGGATTACTCCGCGGCAAAGCTTTCGGTCGACCTTGAAGCCGACTTAAATATCGCGCTTGAATATAAGCTTCTCTCACCCGACGGCGCTACCGTGGCAGAGGGCAAGACCGATACCGATTCGGGAATATCCGTCGACCTTGCGGGTCCCGCGCTCTGGAGCGACGAAACTCCCGCGCTCTATACCCTCGTGCTGAAGTGCGGTGGAGAATATATCCTTCAGAAGGTCGGATTCAAGGATATAAAGATAAAGAACAGAGTTATCTATATCAACGGTAAAAAGGTCAAGGCAAAGGGCGCAAACCGCCACGACAGCCACCCCTATCTCGGCTATGCCACCTCTATGGAGCACATGCTTGAGGACCTCTATATAATGAAGCGACACAACATAAATATGGTCAGAACCAGCCATTATCCCAACGACCCCCGCTTCCCCGCGCTCTGTGACCGTCTCGGCTTCTATATGTGCGACGAGACAGACCTTGAAACTCACGGAATGGGAACTGTCGGATTCTGGGATATGCTTACCGACAGCGAGGAGTGGGAGGAATCCTATCTCGACAGATGCGCACGTATGTTCGAGCGCGACAAGAATCACGTCTGCGTTATAATGTGGTCGCTCGGAAACGAGTCGGGTATGGGCGTAAATCAGGAAAAGATGTACGACTATCTCCACTCGCGTATGCCCGATTGCATAGTCCATTGCGAGGACGCGTCAAGAAGATGGGCAGAGCATACCTTCCAGAACAGAACCAACGAGCCTCACAGATTTCTCCGTGACTACCATAAGTGCAGTGATATATATTCCTTTATGTACTGGAACACCACTGACTGTGTTGAGCTGATACTTAAAAATAAAAAAGCCGATATGCCCCTTTTCCTCTGCGAATACAGCCACGCTATGGGTAACGGCCCGGGCGACCTTAAGGAATACTGGGATACCATATACTCCGACGATAAGTTCTTCGGCGGCTGCGTATGGGAGTTTACCGACCATTCGGTGGCTATCGGCGACGATAAATACGCAAATCCCCACTTCACCTACGGCGGTGACTTCGGCGATTATCCCAACGACTCAAACTTCTGTGTTGACGGTCTCGTTTACCCCGACCGCCGTCCTCATACGGGACTCCTTGAATACAAGCAAGTGATAAAGCCCTTCAGAATAACAGAGTGCGACTTTGAGGCGGGATATTTCAAGCTTCGCAATCTCCGATATTTCACCTCTTTGTCCGACCTTTCGCTCGTATGGACATTCGAACAGAACGGAAAGACCGTCAAATACGGCTCTGTCCAGACACTTAACGTAAGACCTCAAACCACCGCAAAATATAAGCTCGACCTTGAGGGCGTTGATCTCACACGCGGCGGCTATCTCAATATTTCACTCCGCTCTAATATCCCCACAGAGTGGGCAGAGGCGGGATATGAGATAGGCTTTGAGCAGATAGCTCTTGCCGATAAGAACGAAAAGCAGGATATTATCGAGCTTACCCCCGCGCTTCCTATGAGTGTCAGCGAGAGCGCCGAGGCTATAAAGGTCACTACCCCCACAGACAGCTACACCTTCTGCCGTGACTGCGGACTGCTTATGTCCTTCGTATCCTCGGGCAAGGAAATGCTCACATCTCCCGTAAAGCCTATCGTATGGCGCGCCCCCACAGATAACGACAGACGCGTTAAGAACGACTGGTATAACGCGGGATATAACGCATACGATGTAAACTGCTCATCTATCAAGGTGACGGATACAACCGATAAGGCGGTTATCATTGAAGCCGAGTACACTATGTCCTCGCGCTCCTATCGCCCCTTCCTTTCCCTCACCGTCAAGTATACCATACTCGCAAAGGGCGGTATCGTATTTGATGTTCACGCGAACAGAGGTGATGTCCGTTTCTTCAACGAGGCAGTATATCTGCCCCGCTTCGGCTTCCAGTTCAAGATGCCCGAGGGAACAGAGGCGCTCGAATACTTCGGCAGAGGCCCCGTCGAAAGCTATCAGGACAAGAGGTGGGCATCAAAGCAAGGACGCTATACCTGCAAGGTAAGCGACCATTTCGAGCATTATGTCCGTCCGCAGGAGAATATGGCGCATACCGACACCAAATGGGTTGCCGTCACGGGACTCGGCGGACACGGAATCGTGGCACTCGCAAACGACACAATGAGCTTCAACTGCTCACACTTCACCCCGGGAATGCTCACCACGACCTCGCACGACTATAAGCTCAAGCCGCTTAAGGAAACTGTAGTAAACATCGACTACAAGCAGAGCGGAATAGGCTCGAACTCCTGCGGTCCCGTACTCAACCATAAGTACAGACTCAAAGAACGCGAGTTCGACTTCACCTTCCGTCTCCTTGGCGCGAATATCAACGATATCAACCCGTTTGAGGAAGCGAATAAGGTTATAATCAAATAACAAATTAAAGCACGAACCCCCGTGGCATTTGCCACGGGGGTTCTGTAAGCTTATGTTATTGGTATTTCTCCATAAGTGCATTGAGCTTATTGTTGACCTCTCCTTTGCTTATTGAGGTAGGCAGTCTGTCGCTCATTTTTAGCTTTATATTGTTTGAGATTCCTATACCGTGAATAGAATCTATCTCAAATCTGACCGTACTCGCAATCTCATCGTGGTGACCAAAGATAACGTCAAGCATTTCGAGAGAATCGTTATCACGTATCGTTCTCGTCTGAACGACTACGTCATAGTATTCGCTCTTGACAAGCTTATGAGAATAAGCCGCGAGATTTTCAAGAATAGTACAGGTGCGTTCAAGCGAATAGTCTGGAGTAGTTGACGGTATTCCGCAGGAGGCAGCTCCCATATATGCGTAGCTTACGTACTGCTCCTGTGTCTTGTTATACTTGGGCATAGGAAGTATTCCGTAATTAAAGGTTGCCGAGCGTACCATCTGAATATCTCCAATCATTCCCGCCATAAATGCAGACTTGCCGTCAAGGAATACTTTCTGAAAGCTCCAATTTTCATCGGTTGAAGCATTTGGAAAGTTGTTCTTTCCGGAATCCGTGTTGTACTCCGCAATAACGTAGTTGACTCCCTCCTCACCATTGGAAAGCAAGAAGTTGTTCATTATAGCGTTGTATATGTTGGTAAACGTGTTATCATCGTCATACATTTTTACGCTTCCGTTTCTATCCTGCTCAATAAGCGCAAAATTACTTGCGGAGAACATCGCAACCATCCATTCCTTTTGGGAGGACAGACCGTATATCTCATCGGAGCCTTCCTTCGCAGTTTCGGAAATAATATTTTTCAGAGCGTCTATAGTCCACTCGCCCTTTCTTACAAGCTCGTAAGGGTACGGCTGACCTTTATCGAGAAGAATCTCATTGTTAAACGCCATAGCCCAAACCGAATCATAATATCCCAATTGAAGATCTCCGAGCAATTCAAATCCTTTTCCGTTGATTTCAAGACTTTCCATCGCATCGGTAAACCACCAAGGCTTGGATAGGTTGAGATATTCGTCATAAACGTCAACACTGTGGTAAGCTCCGCTTTGAATAGCGGTTGCCTGACAATGTACCTCATTATATACGACGTCGTATATGAAATCTCCGCCGCTATTAATCTTCTGCACTTCAGTGATTATATCGTTATAAGGCATACGCTCCTCAATTACATTTATACCGAGCTTATCCTTAATGCAGCTGTTTCTCAGAAACATAGCCTGATTAACACTGTCTTCTGTAACAGTGGGAACTATCGTGGTACAAGCATAAGCCGAGATGTTATTGAGAATCTTAAAGACATATCCGTTATAATTCCCCACAGGCACATCCTCGTAGAGGTCTGTCGGATTGGGCTTCTGATTTCCTCCACCCGTTGTTGCAGCTGTTGTTGCAGCCGTTGTCGACTCTGTCGTTGAGGTCGTCGTGGAAACGGTCGTCTCGTTTTCGTTTTCGTTGTCTCCATCGCAAGACATCAACGAAAAGATACTTGAAAATACGATAAGAAACGCCAACATTAAAACTGTAAATTTCTTCATTTTTCTTACCTCCAAAGCAAAATGTGCAAGCAAAGAGACGAGAGTTATATTATCGGTGTCTGTTCTATCTACATTGTACCATATTCCCTAGATACTGTCAATACGAATATATTCCTCAAATAGTTCTCCTTGAAAACCCACTTACATTTTCTTCAATACAGGTATCAACTCCGAGCATTCTTCGCTTGTATGTTGAGTGGGCAAACCGCTCTGGACATCAAAGAAATACTGATAGCTGAAAAACGCCGCGCCACCGCACTTATCCATTGTCTGTATATATTCGAGTGAGCGCCGCAGAATATCGCGGTTCTCTATCCACTCGCGCGAACCGCTCCCAGCCCAAGCATCCACCTCACCTGAATATCCGCCGTACGCCTTACCGAGAGTCATTCCGACAATAAGGCTGATACTATCTGTCTTTATCATATCCGAAAACTCCTCGCAGACCTTATCAAACGGGCGGCTCTCGTGTTCAAACCCAAAATACACCTGTGTGCAGAGATAGTCGATGTATCCCTCGTTGGCGCACCACTTGGCAACATCGGCGTAAAGCTCGTTGTAATTCCTATCGTTATTCCCACCGGGGCTTACCCCAAACAGCACCGTGTGATTTCTGTTTTTGACCGTAGCGTATATATCCCTCACAAGCGTGTTTATCTGCTCACGCCTGAAATCGGCAAGTGAGAGTATTCCCCCGCCGCCAACATACGCCGAATAGGCTTCCGCATCAAAGCTCTCGGCGGTCGTCGGATAAAAATAATCGTCTATATGTATTCCGTCAACCTCATATCTGTCAAGTATCTCCCCAACGCCGTCACATATAAGCGACCTCACCTCACCATAAGCGGGGTTGAGATAGCAAACGCCGCCCACCGCCACCGTATACCGCCCATTCTCCTCGGCATACCACCGTCTCACGGCATACTCCATAGGCACCGACGATATCTCTATCTCCGACATACAGCGCAGAGGATTTATCCAAGCGTGGACAGAGAGTCCCGCCCCGTGAGCAAGTTCGAGAAAAACAGCAAACGCGTCATAATCCGCCTCTCTGCCGTATTCTCCCGTAAGATACTTCGAGGTTGGGTATAGCTCCGACGGATAAATACTGTCTCCGTTTGGGCGAAGCTGAATTATCACGGTATTCATTCCGAGCGATTTTATATTCTCTACCACCTGCCCTACACGCGCGGTGTAATCAGCGATATCTCTCTGCCCGACACCGTCGGTGTATATCCGCGTCATATCAAATTGAGATAGCCATACCGCCTTGGTCACACGGTAATTAAGCGCGGTATAATCCCCACGCTCACCCTCTGTGACACTCGTACGAGAGGATACGCCCTCGGTTTTGTTCTCATTTTCGCTCTCCTCTGCCTTATCACACCGAGCCGCCCCGACAAGCAGAGAAAAGATAATCAAAAGCGCCATAAAAACAGCTAAAGCCCGTCCTCCGATAGATATCACCTCCGCAAAAAGCCTTGTAGAATGATATGCGCCGTGGACGGGCTTTAGAACCATATTATATTTTCACTGCATCAAATTCGCCGTTTTTCATCACGACAAGCTCACGCACACCGCACTCCCGCGCGTATTCCACCGATTCGGGGAAATGACAGAAAATAGTCTCCGCGGCGTGGGAATCGCTATTCAGCATCACACGTCCGCCGCGCTCGGCAATATGCTTGAGGATAAAGTCGGCGGGATAAGGCTCACGGCGATATCCGCGTGAGATAGCTCCCGTATTTATCTCAAAAATTAAATCCTTACCGAGCAGAGAGTCAAGCGCGGAAATTGCGTATTCCCTATACTTCGGTGAGCGCTCGTCAAAGAACCGCCCTCCGCCGTTGAACTTCGTAAGCAGGTCAAAATGACCGACGATATCGCAACGGGTTTTCTCGTAAAGAGAGCAGATACTCTCATAATAATCACGCGCGAATTCGTAAAAATCTCCGCCGTAATGCTTCTCTACCTCACCCTTGAGCAGGTCAGCGTCAAGGTCAACGGGTATCATCACACCATTCTTTTTCACGAAATGCACCGAGCCTATGATATAGTCAAACGGAGTGGTATCGCAATTTGAGAAGGTGTCGTATTCAAGTCCGAGATATATCTCTATGCGGTCACGGTATTTTTCCCGAAGCCTTGATATATCGGAGATATAGACCGCCATATCCGCCTCGCTCA
>JAFTHJ010000013.1 GCA_017457465.1 Clostridia bacterium
AGATGCTCTTTTTGCCGCTTGTATTAAATGCCCTTGAAAGAGGGGCGGCCTTTGAAGAGTTTATCCCACTGTTTTTGATGGGCCTTGGCGCCATATTCCTCAGATGGTCCTACGGACGGTTAAATTATCTGTATTTCCGCCCGTGGATGGTCAACAGGCTCCATTACCGCATGCACGAGGAGATCTTCCACAAGGCCATCTCCGCCGACCTTGCCTGCTTTGACGACCCGGAATTTTACAACGATTTCGTCTGGGCAATGGACGAGGCGGGAACACGAGCGTATCAGCTTTTGAACGACCTTTACCTCATAGTTATGCGAATTATCGCGGGCGGTACACTCATTACCCTGCTCTTTTCAATAGATTCTCTGGTTGCCGTTGTGCTTCTGGCGACCTCGATATTCACGATAATCATAAATCAGAAGGCAAACAAGCTCCATTTCGAGCAGGAAAAGGAGTGGAAGCCCTTACGCCGTGTGAGGGATTATCTCAACAGGGTTTTTCACCTGCCCGAATACGCCAAGGAAATACGCATAAGTCATGTTACCGACATATTTATGGACAAGATGGACGAGAACAAGGAAGAAATGGTCAAGACCTCTGTAAAATACGGAAAGAAATTCTTCCTGCTTTACGGTCTGTGCGACACGCTTCTGTCGAATATCGTTTACTACGGTATACTCTTCTATATGTTTGCCGCTCTTCTTGACGGTCGTGTGCTTATAGGCGGTTTCGCGGCAAGTATCGGTATGATAGGGCGTGTACGCTGGTCGCTCGGAGACTTCGTGCGCCGACTTTCCAAATTCCCGCAGCACTCGCTATTCCTTGAAAAATATTATGAATTTCTGGCATATGAGCCGAAAACAAAATCGGGCGAGAGATCTGTTCCCTCTTTCGAGTCGCTTGAATTGAAGAACGTTTCCTTTACCTACGATTTTTCGGACAATCCAAGATACGCCTACCACGACAAGAATTACGAAGCGCCTAATAAAGAAAATGAAGGCAAGTGTGCGCTCAAGGGTGTCAATATGCGACTTGAGCGAGGGGAGAAGATAGCTATCGTGGGCTATAACGGCGCGGGAAAGACCACGCTCATAAAGCTACTGATGCGGCTTTACGATCCGAGCGAGGGCGAGATTCTGCTCAATGGGGTGGACATAAAAGAGTACGACCTGACGGAATACCGAAACCGAATAGGAACTGTTTTTCAGGATTTCAAGATATTTGCGGCATCGGTCGCCGAGAACGTTATGAACGGAGAATACGACGAGGCGAAGGATAGGCAAACAGTCCTTGACGCGCTGGACGCCGCGGGCTTTACCCAAAAGCTGGAGACGCTTGAGGATGGTGTCAACACAATACTCACGAGAGAGTTTGACGACAAGAGCACGAATCTATCGGGGGGCGAAGCGCAAAAGGTGGCTATCGCGCGGGTTTTCGCAAAGCCATTTGAACTGATAATTATGGATGAGCCGTCAAGCGCTCTCGACCCCGTAGCGGAATACGAGCTCAATCAGGCAATTCTCAAGTACGCCGCAGATAAGACCGTCATCTTTATCTCTCACCGTCTCTCAACTACCCGTATGGCGGACAGAATATATATGTTCGATTCGGGGGAAGTTGCCGAGGTCGACACGCACAACGAGCTTATGCGCCGTGGCGGAAAATATGCCGAGATGTTTAATCTTCAGGCGGAGAAGTATAAAGAATAAAAATTAACAAAAGGAACCTTTTGAGGAAAGTATGAAAGGCTAACGCCTTGGCGTTTATACCGAGTTTGATTTCATTAAACATCGTGTGTCCGACTGTTGTTTTCCTTAAAAAATATTGAAAATCAGCCAAACTAAAGGGGTTAGCCAATCCCAGCTTAAAAGTTTTTGAAGGGTGCGCGAGGGGGACTTTTTATAAAAAGTCCCCCTCGCAATATTTATCCTCAATAATTATCACTGTTATCCTCGGGAATGACCTCTTTGAATGCGGTGATTGCGCACTCTATCATATCGTCGGTAGGCTCAAGAACGGTAAGGTGCTGGAGCCAGACGCCCGGCGCGGAGATAATTCTCGTAAAGAGGTTGTCGTGTCTACCCGCAAACTTAATAAGCTCATACCCGATTCCCATAACTATAGGCAGGAGCAAAAGCCTTATGAGAGCGCGTAGGAATGTAGGCGGCACGTCGCCCGTTATCAGTATAGACACAGGGTCTATAAAGAAGGATATAAAAATACTCACTATAAGCATAAGTATCAGAAAAGATGTTCCGCATCTGGGATGGAATCGGCGCTCACCCTTTACATTCTCAACGGTAAGCTCCTTGTTATGTTCATAGCAGAATATGGTCTTGTGCTCGGCACCGTGGTACTGAAAGGTTCTGCGGATATCCTTCATAAGCGAGACAAGCGCCATATATCCTACGAGAATAACTATCTTCAGCACTCCCTCAAATACCGATTTCACGAGCGACTTGAGCGCGGGATGCTCGGGATCAAGCGCGGGAATAAGAGCCGATACCCATTTGTATATAAATGACGGAAGCATTATAAACAGGGTTATGGAAAGCGCAACGCCGAGAAGCATAGCTATCGCCATAATTACGTTCATAAGCGCGTCGGAGCTCTTTTTCTCCTCCGCCGTCTTCTCCTCGCTCTGCGCCTCTGCCGTCTGTGCGACGGTCTCTGCCTGTGCGACGGTCTCCTCTGTCTGCTCGGCTACCGCCTCGTCCTCACTCGCGCCCGACTTTTTGAGCGCTTTTTTTCTTGCCTTCTCTGCCTTTTTCTGCTCTTTTTCGCGCTTTGCCTCCTCCTCGAGGTCGTCAAGTCCCGAAATCTGCGCCGAGCGCATAAGGCACTTATATCCGAAGCGCATTGAGTCGATAAACCCGAAGACTCCGCGAATTATAGGAAGCTTGAAAAATTTAGCTCTGGCGGTAGTCTCTGTCTCCCATTTTTCAAGCACTATCTCGCCCTCGGGATTTCTGACCGCCATAGCGGTCATCTTCGGACCGCGCATCATTATTCCTTCTATCAGCGCCTGACCGCCGATAGAGGTCTTTTTGTTTATACTACACTCTTTTTTACTCAAAATATCCTCCAAAAAAGTAACTGTCAATTACCAGATTCTTATACTTCCGTCGTCCTTGAAATACCAATACTTTCCCTTGGCATCGGCTGACGGCTCTGTTTCGGAATACATATAGAAGTATGCGGCAGAAAGCGCGTCGTTGCCGTTATTACCCTCGGCAATCTGCGTTGCCGCCCATTGCTCCGCCGTGCCGTAATAATATATCGCCTTGAGTGCGTCGCAACCGAGAAAAGCACTGTCGGAAACGGTTTTCAGAGAGCTGTGCGCGGTGAGCGTTTTAAGGGCGGTACAACCGTCAAAGGCGTTCTCGCCTACAGTCTCCACAGTATCGGACAAGACCGCCGATACAAGTCCCTCGCACCCGCTAAAAGCCTCGACCGGAATAGCTTTAAGTCCCGAGCCAAGCGTGACACTCTCAAGTGCGGTGCAGCCCCTAAAAGCCTTTTCGCCTATGCTCACAAGCTTACACTCAAGAATTATTTTCACATCCGCGCAACCCTCAAAAGCCGAATTGCCCACCGACGTGACATTCTCTCCCACGGTTATCTCGCGCGTTTTTTCATAAGATATGCCCTTGAAGGCTTCGTCTCCAATAGCAACCACCTCATATCCACCTATCTTTGTGGGGACGCGAAGCGTTTCCAGACTTCCCGTATATTTTGTCAGTGTTGCCTTTTCGTTCTCTACGTCATACTCAAAAATAGTCTTGGCGTTTATCCAAGCCGCCGTAAGAGTTGTATCGGATTTAACCTTATCGTTATCAAAATCCCACTCAACGCCGTCATTCAGCCAACCGTTGAAAATAAATCCCTCTTTTTCGGGGTCATCCGGTCTTGCGATAATGCTTCCCGAAAGCACCTTCACCTCATCAACCGACGAGCCTCCCGCCGAGTCGAAAACAACCTTGTAATAAACATCCTCCTGCGGAGCTTCCTCATCCTCGGAGCAAGCGCCGAGGCAAAGCAGACACGCAAGAAGAGCCGACAGACAAACGAATATCTTTATAAAACGCATATTTTTCCGCGCTCCTTAATCATATTTAAATATAATTATATATTTTTTTATCCGATTTGTCAACGCCCTCTCGCACGTGATACCGCAATTTAATAATAAATTTACAGGAAGTTAAAATGAGTTCCCATTTTTGCCATATAAAAAATGTTAAACGCAAGGTCAGCCAACGAGAGAAAAACCAAAACGAGCGAAAGCGCACGGAGCAGATATCTGTCGGCTTTGCCGACGGCTCTGTATAGAGGTCGCCACAGTATAAGCATAAAGGCGGTTATAAGAGCGCCCCATAAAATACTGAATCCGAGACATATATATCTGCCGAAATTATAGGGCTGCGACTCATAGTTCCAGAGGCTGATTCCCAACGCCCCTCCGAAAAAGCTTCCCGTGAGGAGCTCGACGGCGGTGGCTATAAGCGTCGCAAGGAGAAAATAGATAAAAATATCCGCCGCGAACGCCGCCACCCTGCCAAGGCACCCGCCTCTTTTCCCCCTTACGCCTATCCTCGGAGAATAGGGGGTACCGAGAAGAAGATAAATCAGCAATATCGAAAATCCGTATATCGGACACAGCGGCATAGTCAGAAAGCCCCTGTCGGTACCGCTGTTATAAACGATATATCTCGCCACCTTCTCGAAGCACCACCCAATAAAGGATATTATAAAAAACATAACGCAAAGGCGGGATACTCTCCCCGCTTTTTTCTTTGACATTCGCGCACTCCCTCCCGCAAAATGAATTTAAGTCCGCCGCTCATTTACCGAAAAGAAGCTTCATATACTTGAAAATGAACGACATTCGGCAAAAAAGCGCATTATCATATTATGTAGCGCGGGGCGGGAGAGTCAAAAGCGCTCCCCCTCCATAAAGATACGAAAGGCAGATAATTATGAAAAGAAGCGGTCTTCAGACCAAAACAAATAAGGGACTTACCGAGGCGGAGGTCAGAAAATCGAGAGAAAGCTACGGAGCTAACACGATAAGTGTACGCCCCTCGAAATCCTTTCTCGCGCACTTCATATCAAACCTCGGAGACCCCGTGATAAAAATACTCCTCTGCGCTCTGGCGGTCAACCTCGTCTTTGTATTTCAGGGCGGAGATATAGTTGAGACGATAGGAATCGCCGTCTCGGTTTTTCTCGCCACCTTTATTTCCACCGTCTCGGAGAGAGGCGGCGAGGAGGCATTCAAGCGGCTTTCGGAGGAATGCTCAAGGGCGGATTTCCGAGTGAGGCGCGACGGAGAGTTACGCAGTATACCGATAGAGGATATAGTTGTGGGCGACACCGTGCTTATCGGCGCGGGTGAGCAGATACCCGCCGACGGTTATATCCTCTCGGGCAGACTCACAGTCGACCAGTCCTCAATGACGGGCGAGAGCCGCGACATAGAAAAATATCCCTCTGCGGATAAAACCCTCTCCCCCTCCGCTCCCTCCTCTCTCTTCCGCGGCTGTACGGCTCTTTCGGGAGAGGCGGAAATGCAGGTCGCGCGAGTGGGCGACAAAACCTTTCTGGGGGAGATATCGCGAGAGGTTCAGCTCGACACGAGAGAAAGTCCGCTCAAGCTTCGACTTGCCAAACTCGCCAAGCAGATAAGCCGTCTGGGATATATCGCCGCGATTCTCGTTGCCATAGCCTATCTTTTCAACTCCTTTTTTATAGACAGCGCATTCAATCCCGAGCTTGTGAAAATGAAGCTCGGAGATACGCCCTATCTTCTCCAAAACCTGCTCCACGCCTTTATGCTCGGACTTACAGTTATAGTCGTAGCCGTCCCCGAGGGACTGCCTATGATGATAGCCGTGGTGCTTTCTTCAAACATAAAACGAATGATAAAGGATAATGTACTTGTCAGAAAGCCCGTGGGAATAGAGGCGGCGGGAAGTATGAACATCCTGTTCACCGACAAGACGGGAACTCTGACCGAGGGTCGCCTCTCTGTCGGCGGCATTCTGCTCTGCGACGCCACCTCGCTTGACAGTGTCAGGGAATTGAGGGCAAAATCACCTGCCGTATTCGAGCTTTTCAATATCTCCTGTCAGCTCAACTCGGCATCCTCGCTCTCAAGCGACGGAGCTCTCGGCGGCAACGCCACAGACCGCGCTCTGCTTGAGTCGGTGCGAAAATATCCGCTATCAGCCGCTCCCCGTGTGATATCAAAGGTTCCTTTCGACAGCGCCATAAAATATTCCTCCGTAACCCTATCCGACGGACGAAGCTTCATCAAAGGCGCCCCCGAAAAGCTTCTGCCGAATGTAAAATACTGTCTGGATGCCCACGGAAATGAGGTGCCGTTTGCGAAATACTCCTACGCCTTCAGACGAAAAATGGGTGAGATGACCGCTCTCGGCGGAAGAATTCTCGCCGTTGCCTATTCGCGCTCCGCCCGTCCTGCCGAGGAGATGACACTCGTCTGCGCCGTCCTGCTCAACGACAGAATACGCGACGAGGCGAGAGCGGCGGTCAAAGAGCTTAAGGACGCGGGAATCGGAGTCGTTATGATAACGGGCGACAACAAAAACACCGCCGAAGCGATAGCTCGGAAATGCGGAATTATAGACTCAACTCGCCACACCGTACTTACAAGTGAGGAGATGTCCTCGCTTTCGGATACCGCGCTGAAAAATATTATCCCGTCTCTTGCCGTGGTCGCAAGAGCTCTGCCTACCGATAAGAGCCGTCTGGTCAAGGCGGCACAGGAGCTTGGGCTCGTGACGGGAATGACGGGAGACGGAATAAACGACGCCCCCGCCCTCAAGAGAGCGGACATAGGCTTCTCGATGGGAAGCGGAACACAGGTAGCAAAGGATGCGGGGGATATAATTATTGTCGACAACAATCTTGCCTCAATATGTAAATCTGTCCTTTACGGCAGAAATATCTTCAAGAGCATAAGAAAGTTCATCACTCTCCAGCTCACTATGAATTTCTGCGCCGTGGGAGTATCTATGATTTGCCCCTTTATAGGAATAGACTCTCCCGTCACCGTTGTCCAGATGCTCTGGATAAATATTATAATGGACACTCTCGGCGGTCTCGCCTTTGCGGGAGAGCCGCCTCTGCCCTCCTATATGAAAGAAAAGCCGAAGCGGCGCGAGGAGCCTATTCTCAACCGATATATGGTAAATCAGATAGTTTTCCTCGGCGGCGTGACCGTCGCTCTTTGCCTCGCCTTTCTCAAGCTTCCGCTTATAACCTCTCATTTCAGGGCATCCTCGGATAACATCTATCTTCTGACCGCATTCTTCGCGCTCTTTATATTCTCCTCGGTATTCAACTGCTTCAACTGTCGGACAGACCGACTCCGTCTGCTTTCGGGGATATCCAAAAACAAAGCATTCTGTCTGATAATGAGCGCGATATGCCTCATTCAGCTCATTTTTATATACCTCGGCGGAAGTGTCCTCCGAACGGCACCGCTCAAGGCAGATGAGCTTGTATTCACTATGCTTGTAGCCCTCTGCGTTTTCCCCGCGGAGCTTCTGCGAAAGCTCCTGTGGCGAATATTCGGAAAGAAGGGCGGCTTTTAACCCTTTGGCTTTCCGCGCGAAAAGATAGCCGCGATATATCCGAAGCATATCGCCGCGGCGATACCTCCCGCGGCGGCGGTAAGTCCGCCCGTAAGTGCCCCGATAAGTCCTCTCTCCTCAACAGCCTCACGGACACCCTTGGAGATAAGATACCCAAAGCCCGTCAGAGGAGTAGTGGCTCCCGCCCCAGCAAATTCAACGATGGGCTCGTAAACCCCTATCGCGCCGAGAATCACACCCGCCGTGACATACGCCACAAGTATCCGCGCGGGTGTGAGCTTGGTTTTGTCTATGAGTATCTGCGCTATAACGCAAAAGCCTCCGCCTACCAAAAAAGCCCATATATACTGCATAACGCCTTCCATAAAATCAACGCCTTTCTTCTTGTCTTGCCGTCAGATGTGCGGCTTCTCCAGCCTCACAAGATGCCCTATGGCGGGGATAGCCTCTCCCTGCTGTATACTTGCGGGGCTCATCATAGCCCCCGTGCCGACCGCGAGTATATCCGAAAGCTCCCCTCTGTATAGCTTCGGGATAATATAGGATGCGAGTATGACCGCAGAGCAGCCACAGCCCGAGCCTCCCGAATGCATATCCTGTCTTTTTCTGTCGTAGATTATCATTCCGCAGTCGTTGTGTCTCCGCGCAATATCGCAGCCCGAGGCGTACATGAGCTCACAGAGAATTGAGCTACCCTCGGCGCCGAGGTCGCCAGTCAGTATCATATCGAAGCTATCGGGGGAGCGACCGCTTATTTCAAAATAACGCAAAAGCGTGTCGGCAGCGGCGGGAGCCATAGCCGCGCCCATATTGTTCGCATCCTTTATTCCCTTTTCCACAACGATACCCGCCAGTGCCTCGCTTATGCGAACGCCGTCTCCGCTCCCTATGATAAACGCGCCCGAGCCTGTGACCGTCCATTGAGCGGTCGGTGGGCGCTGACCGCCGTATTCTATCGGAGTTCTGTATTGCCTCTCGGCGGAGCTGTTGTGTGACGAGGTAACTGCCGCGCAGCATCCGAAATACCCCGCCGACGCCATCATCGCCGAGAGCATTATCCCCTCCACCGCCGTTGAACAGGCTCCGTAAAGTCCGAAATACGGGATATCAAAATCAAGCAGTCCGTAGGACGAGCCTACACATTGATTGAGCAAATCCCCCGCAAACATAACGTCTATATCTCTCTCGGAAAGCCCTCGCTTCGACATTGCCACGTTAAGCGCCAGTCTCTGCATCTCGCTCTCCGCCTTTTCCCACGTCTTCATTCCAAAGCGGTCGCTCTTGTCGTGAATATCGAAGCAGTCTCCCACAGGGCCCTCGAATTCACATCTTCCCACCGCGCTTCCGCTCGATAAAAAACAAATGCCGTCCGAAAATTTCAATATCTTGTTCTGCATTCTCTTTTAAGCCGCCTTCCCGTATTTTCCTACTGCTTTCGTCAATATTATTTGCAAAAATATTTCCTGTATACCTTGAAGTTTTTGTTTGGGTGTGGTATAATTAAATTTACCGAACACGGAAGGTAAATTTATTATGAAAGTAATGTGCGAAAGATTGAATTTCATAACCGAGGCGATAAAAGCGGCGTACGCAAAGCACGGTCAGCTCGATGAAAATTCGCTGTCCGATAAATCACGCTTCGATTTGGTAACCTCAACCGACTACAATATTGAGGAATACCTTATCGGTCAGATACGCCTACGTTATCCCGACGACAAAATACTCAGCGAGGAAACGAACAACGCAACGGTTATCGACGGTAAAACCTGGACTATCGACCCCATAGACGGCACATACAATATGGCGAACGGTATCAGGATATACGGAATTCAATGCGCTATGTACGACGGCGGAAAGCCCGTCCTTTGCGCAATCTTTCTCCCTCACTTCGACGAGCTTTATTACGCCGAGGCGGGTAAGGGCGCTTATCTGAACGGTAAGCCTATCGGCGTCAAGCCGAGAGACCTCTCGCACTGCACGGTAAGCTTCGGGGATTTTCCGCACACAAGAGCGCGGGACTTCGAGCTTGAGCATAAAATTATGAAAAGCCTTTCTTCGAAGATAGCGAAGATACGAATGTTCGGTGCGGCGTGTATGGACTTCACCTGCGTTGCTTCAGGCAAAACGTCGGGAACTGTCGTTTTCACAAAAAACAAATGGGATATCACCCCCGGTATTCTGCTCTGCCGAGAGGCGGGAGCGCTTATAATGGACACCGTGGGAGAATATTCCGAGGATTCCGCGGAGGTCATTGCGGTAAGCTCAAGAGAGCTTTATGACTGCATAAGAGACTCCGTCGGGGAGTGAAACACGCTGTATACTGCAATACCAGAAGCCGAAATACGGTGGCGAAAGCCGCGGTTTTTGGCGCGGAGAATATGCCCGAGAGGATGTTTGAGGATACCGCTTATCGGCACCACCGAACGGTATGCAAGGACGTCGTATCGCGCAGACCTCTCCATTTTCGGCGCACAGCATCAGCTCGATAAAAATAATCTTATCGGAGGATAAATATGCTGGACACACAAAAAAAGCAATACCACATAGGCGCGTCAGAGAGTGATATCGGAAAATATTGCATACTGCCGGGAGACCCCGCGAGGTGCGAGAAAATAGCCGCTTATCTCGATAACGCGACTCATCTCGGAATGAACAGAGAATTCAATATCTATAACGGCTACCTCTGCGGAGAAAAGGTTACCGTATGCTCAACGGGCATCGGAGGTCCCTCAACCGCAATTGCGGTCGAGGAACTTGCGACTTGCGGAGCGCACACCTTTATCCGTGTCGGCACCTGCGGCGGAATCTCGCTTAAGGTCAAGGCGTCAGATATCGTTATAGCCTCGGGAGCGGTTCGTCAGGATGGCACCTCACACGAGTACGCCCCGCCCGAATTCCCCGCCGTCTCGGATACGGAAGTGCTTTTCTCGCTCGTGTCGGCTGCCGAAAGCCTTGGCGCAAACTATCACACGGGAGTCGTGCAGAGCAAGGATTCCTTTTACGGTCAACATTCACCCTCAAGAATGCCCGTCGCGGACGCGCTGTCCCAAAAATGGGAGGCATGGAAGCGGCTCGGCGTGTTGGCAAGTGAGATGGAAGCCTCAACCCTTTTCACCGTCGGAGCCTCCCTCGGGCTCAAGTGCGGAGCGGTATTCTGTTGCGTCTGGAATCAGGAACGCTACTCTGCGGGATACGATTCCAACAGCGACGAGCATCACGATACCGACCTTGCGATAAAGGTCGCCGTAAACGCGATAAAATCGCTTATTGAAAAGGAAAAAAGCTCCTTGTGAGCCGTGTCTGTGCCAAAGAAAAACTTTTTGACAAAGTTTGCATTTTTGCTTGACACTTTGGGCGGTATATGTTATAATCAATTGTATGGTATGTTTTTATATCTATAATTGATATATTGCCGAGTGTTCCGACTTTTTGGATGTTGGCAGTAATTTAAAATTGTAAAAAATAAACGAAGATAAAAATAAATGAAGGAGTAAATCAAAATGAAAAAATTTCTTGCGCTTTTCCTCGTACTTGTGATGGCATTTTCCTGCATTCTCGTTTCCTGCAAAAAGAACGAGGAGGAAGAACCTGAAGATACAGAAGACGATGGCTTTATAGGCCTCGGAACATATGCAACAACCACGGGAACAGGTGACGGAGACCCTGTTGAAACAGGTAACACACACACCGACTTCACCTGGAAGGAAGTTAACGAGACGGTATACGTTGCGGTTGACAGACTCTCTGTCAGAAGCGACACACGCGTTGCTGAAGACACTTGGGTAGCAACCGTAAACTTCGGTGAGAAATACACCAGAGTAAGATACAACTCCCAGTGGTCCGAGATAGAGTATAACGGCGAGAAGCGCTTCGTTGCAACCCAGTACGTAACCACTTCCGACGGCTCTGTAGTATTTAACGATATGGAAGACAAGACAATGTATGTCTCCGCAGAGAAGTCTCTCAACCTCCGCAGATGGACCGATGCTTCCTCCGATGCTGACAACATAGGCGTTCAGCTCAAGAGAGGCGCACAGGTAACACTCAACGGTATGAGTAAGAACGGAACTTGGGCAAGAGTTAAGTACAACGGCGTTGACTACTACTGCAATGCTAAATACCTCAGCGAGACCGAGCCCGGTGAAGCAACCAACGCAACCACCACACCTATCACCCCCCAGGGCTAATTAAAAAAAACAAACGGCTATTGCTTTTGCAATAGCCGTTTTTATTTCATTTGTCCTCCCTAAACTGATTCTTTGGAAGCTCTACGGTAAAGGCGGTAACGCCGCTCTCACTGCTTACCGATACGCTTCCTCTATGAAGTTCCACAATTCGCTTCACTATCGCGAGACCTACGCCGTTACCCTCCGAGGAGTGCGACTCGTCCGCTTGATAGAACTTGTTCCATATCCTGCCCAGCTTGTCGGGCGGAATCTCACTTCCTGTGTTGCTCACGGAAACGCTTATCTCGGATTCACTCTCTCGTATCTCAACGCCCACCGCTCCGCCGTTCGGCACGAATTTCACTGCGTTGTCGAGCAGATTTATCCATATCTGCTTGAGCAGCTCCTCGTTTGCCTCGATAAAATACTCATCAAAATCGAGGTGAAGCTCGATATTCTTCCTCGACCACTTGTCCTCAAGTAAAAGCACACTCGAGCGTATCTGCTCGGAAAGATTGAATCGCGAGACCTCCGAGAGTATCGCTTGATTCTCTACCTTGGTCAGATTGAGGACATTGGTTGCCATATAAGACAAGCGCATAGACTCCTCCTCTATGGCGTTCAGATACTGCAGCTGCTCCTCCTGCGTGAGGTTCCCCCTCTTGAGCAGCTTCGCGAATCCCGCGATAGAAACTATCGGAGTCTTGAAATCGTGAGAAAAATTATTTATAAAATCGCTTCGGAGCATCTCGGTGTTCTGAAGCTCCTCGGCAAGTGTGTTGAAGCTGTCGGTCAGCTCCACAAAGGTGGGGTGGCTGCCGAGCGGCTTACCAAAGCTCATTCTGACCTTGAAATCCCCCGATGCCAGACGGTTCATACCGTTTATCCACTTATTGACGGGTTTGAGGGGTATCATACTCAAAAATCCCGCGATAATAGCTCCCATCACCACGCTTATAAGCGCCATAAAGAGTATAACATAGGGTACGCTCGTATCCTCGTAGTTCGCTATCACCTCAAAATAAACGAGAAGATAAACCGCCACAGCACCTATCGCCAGAGCCGACAAAAGCACAACGAAGACAAGCGCCGCAAACAAAAGCGTCAGCGAAAATCGATGCTTTCGGTTCTTCTTTTTCTCTTTACGCCGAATTTTTTTCATATCTTTTTCACCGCCTTGTATCCAAGTCCGCGAACCGACTCTATCTCGAATTCGCTCCAACCCTCAAATCTCTTGCGGAGTCTGGCTATATGCACCGTCACGGTTTCCCAGCCCGTGTCACTCTCACTTCCCCATATCTCGTCCATAAGCTGGATACGGGTAAATATCTTCCCCGGATAGGAAAGAAGCTTATATAAAAGCAAAAACTCCTTTTGGGGAAGCGTGTGAACCTCATCCCCACGCGTAACCGTAAAAGAATCGTAATCCAGAGTGACCTCACCTATCTCGATTTTGCGCTCATTCGCTATCTTCGCGCGGCGCAAAAGCGCCTTGATGCGATAGAGCATCTCCTCGTCGTCAATAGGCTTGGTTATATAGTCGTCTGTCCCCACCATAAAGCCCTTATGCTTGTCCGCGGGAAGCTGCTTTGCCGACACCATCAGAATCGGAAGATTATTCTGTGCCTCGCGGAGCGTTCTTGTGAACTCATAGCCGTCCATCTTCGGCATCATCACGTCAAGCACAACAAGGTCGATATGCTCCCTCTCAAGCACCGAGAGAGCCTCCTCTCCGTTCCCCGCCGTGGTGACGGTATAATTCGCCCCCTCAAGCACGGCTCTCAAAAACATTCTTGTATGTTTATCATCATCCGCAACGAGAATATGAAACATTGCCTCTCCTCCGCTCACAGTATTTTTATTTCTTGTACTTAAATTTTATCACATTCCATCGAGTTATTCAAGCCTATAGATGAAATTGTAAGGACTTAAAAAAATTGTCGAATTTTGTTAAAAGTTTATTTTGGGTTTATATTTATCGCTATAATATATACTGAATTATTATATTGAGAGGAGCTTTTTGACCTATGTATCATATTCTTTTCAACCCTTATTCGGGCAACGGCTGCGCCGAGGAGGAAACAAAGCTTTTGTCCGCGCTGTATGACGGCGAGGTAAGCCAATACGACATAACAAAGATAGAAAGCTATTCGGATTTCTTCACGGGTATAGCCGAGGGAGACTCGGTCATTCTTTGCGGCGGCGACGGAACGCTGAACCGCTTCGTGAACGATACCGAGGGTATCGATATAAAGTGCGATATACTCTACTATGCTATCGGCTCGGGAAACGATTTTCTCCGAGACATTGAAAAGACCGACAAGGTTCCCTTTAAGATAAACGATTATATCGCGAATCTCCCGATAGTTGAGGTTAAGGGAAAGACCTACCGCTTCCTCAACAATGTCGGCTTCGGCATCGACGGATACTGCTGTGAGGTAGGCGACGCTATCAAGGCGAAAAACGAAAAGCTGGGACGCTCAAAGGCAGTCAACTATACCTCTATCGCTATAAAAGGTCTGCTCTTCCATTATAAGCCGACCTCTGCCACTGTCACGGTTGACGGCAAGGAATACCGCTATAAAAAGGTATGGATAGCGCCCACAATGAAGGGACGCTTCTATGGCGGCGGAATGATGCCCACACCCGCGCAGGACCGTACCCGCGCTGACGGAGAGCTCTCCCTGATGCTTATGCACGGCACGGGTAAGCTCAAGACGCTCCTTGTTTTCCCCTCTCTGTTCAAGGGAGAGCATATAAAGCACGAAAAAATGGTGGCTATACATACGGGCAAGGATATCAGCGTTACATTTGATAACCCCACAGCGGTTCAGATAGACGGCGAGACTATCCTCGGAGTCACAAGCTACCACGCATACGCAAAGGTCGAAGCGCCTGTGAATGCTTGATAATCAAAAAACAAACGTCCCCTCGTTCAGAAAACGAGGGGATTTCTTCATATCAATATAATTTTTTGACGGTATCACTCAATCCTGCAAGATAATCGAGAGATACGTTATAATATTTCGCCAGGGTTATAAAATGGTGCATAGGCAACTCCCTCTCTCCCCTCTCATACATTGAATAATGCTGACGCGAAATCTTTAAAAGCTTCGCTATTTCCTCTTGCGTTTTGTCCGCATCCTCTCTGAGGTCTCTTATCCTTTGGTAGAATTGCATAATAAAAGCTCCGTTCCGAGACATTAAAACGACTCGTTTTTATTTATGTATACAATTATACCACGCATACAAACATATGCTTCGACAATTCATACGTACGTATGCTGAAATATATTTGCGTTCACTTGCGCCTCTCGATGTTGCTACACATCTTCACCCTTGAGTGGCAAAACAGCCTCGGGTTTCCCGAGGCTGTTTTGCTTTATTCAATGACATCAGTCAATGGTCATATCCATCTTGAATATCTGTA
>JAFTHJ010000158.1 GCA_017457465.1 Clostridia bacterium
CCTCGTCTGTGATAAACGTGCCCTGATAATCGGGGTGAAGCTTAACACCCAGAAATCCGCTTTCCTTGATGAACTTCATCTTGGCGTCGATATCCTCGCACCTCGGGTGGATACCCGCAAATGAGATAAGCCGTCTTTCCTTATTGGCAAAGACTCGATTCACCTCGGCGGCAAAGCGATTTACGCTATCAAATTGAGTAGGGCTTGTCAAAACAGGAAGCGTGACGGATACATCTGTCCCCGCCTTTTTCATCTCACCGAGAAGTCCATCTACAGAGCCGTCGGAAAAGGGCGGAATTCCGCCCTTTTCCGAAAGAAGCTCAATCGTTTTTTTCGCAATTTTATCGGGAAATATATGCGTGTGGAAATCGATTATCATTTCAGCCTCTTGATTTAGATATTTGCGAGTTCCTCGCAGCTTATTGTGTGTACACCGTTCGCGGTAAGTATTTCGTCAACCTTGGCGATATCCGATGCTTTAAGTACAACATAAGCCTCGTCGGATTCTATCGAAAGACCGTACATATACTCTATGTTAACGCCGTTGTTGTCGATTATCTTCAAAAGAGACTGGAGGCTTCCTACCTCGTGCGCTATCTTAATGATAGAAACATCGGAGAGCAGAGAAGAGAAGCCGTTCTCCGAGAGCTTTTCCTTTCCGAGAGCCGCGTTGTCAACTATAAGTCGGAGCAGACCGAACTCTGTTGTGTCAGCAAGACTCAAAGAAAGAATATTGACGTTGTTTTCCTTCAGCACGTGAAGCACCTCGGACAATCTGCCCGATCTGTTTTCGATAAATACTGTCAACTGCTTTGCAAACATAATTAATTCCTCCAAGTTAAAGAGTATTGATTCAATAAAGCTTACGCTTGTCGATAACGTGAACTGCCTTGCCTTCGCTTCTGACGAGAGTCTGCGGCTCAACTATCTTGACCTTTGCGCTGATTCCAAGCGCCTGCTGGATAACGTGAGCAATCTTCTTTGTGAGTGCCTCGATAGCTCTGATTTCATCGGTGTAGTACTTCTGGTCTACCTCAACCTGAACCTCAAGGGTGTCAAGGTTGTTTACACGGTCAACGATCATCATATAGTGAGGTGTTACTTCCTCGACCTCAATAAGAGCCGCCTCTATCTGGCTGGGGAATACGTTTACGCCGCGAATGATAAGCATATCGTCAACACGTCCCTTGAAGCGAGAAATACGAGCACTTGTTCTTCCGCACTCGCAAGGAGCACGGTCAATGCTTGTGAGGTCCTTTGTTCTGTAACGGATAAGCGGGATACCCTCTTTGGTGAGAGTTGTGAACGCAAGTTCACCTGTAACGCCTTCAGCGACGGGAGAGAGAGTTGCGGTATCGAGTATCTCGGGATAAAAGTGGTCCTCGCAAACGTGGAGTCCCTTGTGGAACTCACAGTCACAGGCAACACCGGGTCCCATTATCTCGCTGAGTCCGTAAATGTCATAAGCCTTTATGTTAAGCTTTGTTTCTATCTCGTGGCGCATCTTTTCTGTCCAGGGCTCGGCTCCGCAAATAGCAGCCTTCAGCTTTACCTGGTCGAGAAGTCCTTCACTAGCGAGAACCTCGGAGATATGTAAGAGATAAGAGGGGGTACAAGCAATAGCTGTGGCACCGAAGTCTACCATCATCGTGGTGAGCTTCTTGGAGTTACCTGTGCTCATGGGAACAACGGTAGCGCCTATCTTTTCAGCACCGCCGTGTGCTCCGAGACCGCCCGTGAAGAGTCCGTAGCCGTATGCAATCTGAATGATATCGTCCTTGCCGACACCTGCCATCGAAAGGCATCTTGCAACACACTCGACCCAGACATCAAGGTCGTATCTCGTGTAACCTACAACGGTTGCTTTACCTGTCGTACCGCTTGAGGCGTGGATTCTGACGATTTCGGAATTTGGAACCGCGAAAAGACCGAAGGGGTAATTGTCTCGAAGGTCATCCTTCGTAGTGAAGGGAAGCTTGGTGATATCCTCAATGGATTTGATGTCAGCGGGCATCAGGTCGATAGCCTGCATCTTTTTGCGGTAAAACTCTACGTTGTGATAAACGTAGTCTACCAGTCTTACAAGTCTTGCGCTCTGCAGAGCCGACATCTGGTCACGGCTCATACATTCTTTGGTTTCATTCCAAATCATTTTATATTTTCCCCCTTAATGTTTTGCTTCATACCCATATATGAAAGCTTTTTTGTTTATTTCGATTGTTTTTGCGGGAACTGTGGATTCAACTACATCAAGCCACGTCTGTCTGTCAAAACCAATAAAACCTGCCGCGTATCCAAGCACAACAGAGTTGAGAACCTTACTGTTTCCAAGCTCAAGCGCTACCTTTTGTCCGTCTATGGTATATACCGAATGAGTCTTACGAAGTCCCTCAATTATGTTTTCGGGGTATTCCTTTGCTCCGATAACGACAGTCATAGGGTCTATTCTGCAATCGTTAACAACGAGAACGCCGTCCTTTTTCAGAAAATGGGAGTATCGGAGAGCTTCAAGACGCTCAAACGCTATGATAACGTCCGCCTGTCCTTCCTCTACTACAGGTTCATTGACCTTTTCGCCGAATCTGACGAAGGTAACAACGCTTCCGCCTCTCTGTGCCATTCCGTGAACCTCGGATATTTTCACGTCATATCCCATTTCCATAGCGGTCTTACCAATAATTCTGCTGGTCAGCAGGGTGCCCTGTCCGCCGACACCTACTATCATAATATTTTTCGTCATAATCTTATCTCTCCACCGTTTTTATTGCGTTGAACTTACAGTAGTTTTTGCAAAGACCGCAGCCGTTGCACATCGTGGCGTCAATGCTTATCTTTCCGTCGGGACGTTTTGTGATAGCGGGACAACCAATCTTGAGGCACATTCCGCACTTCTTACAAGCATCCGCGTCTGCCTCACACTTGTTCGGGAATTTCTGTCCCTTCAGAAGAACACAAGGCGCCTTGGTGATGATAACCGTCAAGATGTCACTGGCGACACTCTCCTTGATAACCTTTTCCAAGGTAGCAACATCAAAGGCGTTTACCTCAATAACATTCTGAACACCAACGGCGTGGCAGAGAGCCGCAAGGTCGATAGCGTAGGTTTCCTCGCCCTTGAGTGTCTTACCTGTAGCGGCGTGGTCCTGATGTCCTGTCATACCTGTGGTTCTGTTGTCGAGTATCATAACAGTACCCGTGGACTTGTTATATACCATATTTATAAGTGAGTTGATACCCGTATGTAAGAAGGTGGAATCTCCGATAACGGCTACCCAATTCTTGATATATTCCTTTCCGCGAGCCTTTTCCATTCCGTGGAGAGCCGAGATACTCGCGCCCATACAGATGGTGGTATCGATAACACCGAGGGGAGCTACCGCTCCGAGTGTGTAACAACCAATGTCGCCCGACGCGTGAATCTTGAGCTTGTTAAGCACAGAGAAAACGCTTCTGTGAGGACAACCGGGGCAGAGAATAGGCGGACGGTTGGGCGCCTCCTGCTTCTCGAAAACAGATTCGTCAGCGCCGAACAATACGCGGCGGAGCATATTAGCGCTATACTCTCCCTGACGTGTGAAGCACTCCTTGCCCTTAACATCAAATCCCCACGCGCGAACCTGTTCCTCAATAACAGGCTCAAGCTCCTCAAAAACATATACAGTCTCTACCTGATTTACAAAGTCCTCAACAAGCTTCTTTGATATGGGGTTAACAAGACCGAGCTTCAGCACACTCGCGTTGGGGCATACTTCCTTGACGTACTGGTATGCGATACCGCAGGTGATAAAGCCTATCTTTGTATCATTTATTTCCAGCTTATTAGCACAGAGAGTAGCAGCATCCTCTGCCAGACGTGCCTCACGCGCCTCAACTACGAGGTGGCGTCCGATAGCGGACGCGGGCATCATAACGTATTTGGCTACATTGCGCGAATATTCCTTATCTGTGACCTCGGTTCTGTCGCAAAGCTCGACAGAACTCTGTGAGTGAGCGAGTTTGGTGGTTGTGCGGAGTATCACGGGAGTGTCATACTTCTCGCTGATTTCATATCCGAGCTTCACAAAATCCTTTGCTTCCTGACTGTCAGACGGCTCAAGCACAGGGACGTGAGCGGCACGGGCTATCATTCTCGTGTCCTGCTCGTTTTGTGAACTTGCGAGACCGGGGTCGTCGGCAACAACAAATACAGAGCCGCCGTTAACACCTGTGTATGAAAAGGTGTAGAGAGGGTCACTTGCCACATTAAGTCCGACGTGCTTCATACAAGCAAGGCTTCTGACACCCGATATGGATGCTCCGATTGCTACCTCTGCGGCTACCTTTTCGTTGGGTGCCCATTCGGTATATACTTCTTCGTATTTTGCGAGATATTCGCTTATTTCGGTACTCGGTGTTCCGGGGTAAGCGCTGGAGAGCTTGACTCCCGCCTCAAAAGCGCCTCTTGCTATTGCTTCGTTACCGAGCATTATTGTTTTCTTGTTTGACATTTTATTTACTCCTTAAATCCTTTACTCGCTTTGCCTTTCCTTCAAATCTCTGCAGGGTGTTGGGGGATTCCAGCATTACCTTTGCGTCAAGACCGAGGATTATCTTCAATTTGTCCTTTACTTCCTTGGTTATTCTCTCAAGGGTAGAGAAGGAGTCGGTGCTATGAGCCAACTCAACCTTAACGGTCAGCTTGTCGAGATATCCCTCTCTCTCAAGTATTATCTCATAGTGAGGACCAAGCTCATCTATGCCGAGGATAACTTCTTCTATCTGGCTCGGGAATACATTGACTCCTCGTATCTTAAGCATATCGTCGCTTCTTCCCGAAAGGTTTTCCATTCTGCAGAAGGTTCTTCCGCATTTACATTTTTCATAGAAAAGGCGAGTGATATCCTTGGTTCTGTATCTGATAAGGGGGAGTCCTTCTTTTTTGATGCAGGTTATAACAAGCTCACCCTGCTCACCCGCGGGAAGTACCTCACCGCTTACGGGGTCTATTATTTCGGGTATGAAGTAGTCCTCGTTTATGTGCATTCCGCAGTGTTCAAGACATTCACCCGATACACCGGGGCCCATCAGCTCACTCATTCCGTAGTTGGATGTGATAAGAATATCCTTGCCCCAATACTTATGCATTTCCTCGCGCATAGCATCTGTGAGCAGCTCACTTCCAACAAGGGCTATCTTTACCTTCAGATCCTTCTGCGGTTCGAGTCCCATCTCACGCGCTACCTCTGCAAGACGAAGCGCGTATGAGGGTGTTGCGACCAGAAGCGAGGTCTCAAAATCCTGCATATACATTATCTGCTTCTGCGAGTTACCCGTTGAGGAGGGGACGATAGCCGCTCCTATATTTTCAAGACCGTAGTGTAATCCGAGAGCGCCTGTGAACATTCCGTAGCCGAAGCATATCTGCGCCACGTCATGTGAGCTGGCGCCGCCCATACAGGCTATTCTTGAAACACACTCCGTCCATGTCTTCAAATCGTTTTCGGTGTATCCTACCACCGTGGGTTTTCCTGTCGTGCCGCTGGAAGCGTGTATTCTCACAAGACTGTCTTTGTCAACCGCGAACAGACCGAAAGGGTAGTTATCGCGCATATCCTGCTTTGTGACAAATGGAAGCCTTGAAAGGTCAGCCAGAGATTTGATATCCTCGGGCTTTATATTCGCGTCCTCCATCTTTTTGCGATATGCGGGAACTTTTTCGTAAACGCGCTTTACCGTTTCTTGAAGACGTTCGAGCTGAAGCGCCTCAAGCTCCTCGCGCGGCATTGTTTCTTCTTTTGACCAAATCATTTTTTATACCTTCTGTGTTTATTGTTTTTGCTTATATTATTTCACCCTCAAAATGCTTGTCAAAAGCCTCGCTTATTATCGCCTCATCGGGCTTCTTGGTAATAAGGCTGACTATGAATGTTATAATGAGAGAGAATACCATACAAATAACTCCTATAAGGGGAGAGGTAGCGACACCGTCCTTGAGTGCTGTAGCGAATGAGCAGCTCCAACCGTTTTTGTCGTATCCGAATACTACTATAAGGGCAACGGTAAGGACGAGAGAGCTTATTATAGACGACCATACGGCGGGTTTGGTTACCTTTCTCCAGATAACTCCGAGAACGTAGGGACCCATAAAGCATCCCGCGAGAGTACCCCAGCTTACACCCATCATATAAGCGATAGCCGCGATGCCGAATTTTTCGTTAAGTATCGCGAGTACTACCGAGATGACTACGAAAATCATGCAGAGAACTCTCATTACAGTGTTAACCTTTTTGTCACTGGCTTCTTTTTTGACGCCGCCCTTGTAAATATCAACGGCGATGACAGACGCACTTGCAAGAGAAACCGAGGAAAGGGTGGACATACTTGCCGAAAGTATAAGCACCGCGATAACTCCCGTAAGACCTGCGGGGATAACGACCTTGAGCATTGTGGGAATGACGAACGCGTCCTTTACGGGACCTGCGTCGGTCATAAGAATATCTGGGAAATAGTAGCTCAAAGCGCCCGAGAAATATGCGATAAATCCGATTATCAGAGCAAACACCGTGCTGACAACAACGCCCTGCGTGATTGCTTTCTTGTCGCGTATAGCGTAATACTTATGTATAGTTTGGGGGAGCGCCCACACACCGAGAGAGGTGAGAAGTATCAGAGAGATAAGCGAAACCGTCGTTCCGTAGAGTCCGCCGCTGTTTTCGGAGCCAAAAGTGAACCATGTGAGGTTGGGATTATTTACAAGCTCCGAGATATTCCACGAAACATTTTCGTGATTCATATAGCAGAATATCATACAGATAACACCGATTATCATAATGATACCCTGAATGAAATCCGAAAGAGCGGTTGCGAAGTAACCGCCGAAGAAAAGGTAAAGCGCAGTGAGAGCGGCAAGAGCTATCATAACTATCCAGCCGTCAATGCCGAATACTATCTCAAACAGACTGCTTATTCCGTTGTAGACAGATGCGGAGTAGGGGATAAGGAATATGAAAATGATAACAGCCGAGACCATTTTCAAGGTTTTGCTTCCGTAACGCTTCTCAAAAAACTCGGGCATAGTCTTTGCACCCAGACGCTGTGTCATATTTTTTGTTCTCTTTGCGAGGACAAGCCAAGCTATAAGCGTACCGATAACGGCGTTTCCGATACCTATCCATACAGAGGCAAGACCGAAGGAACGACCGAACTGTCCCGCGTAACCTATAAATATGACGGCTGAAAAATATGTAGTTCCGTAAGCGAATGCGGTCATCCAACCGTTAAGACCTTTTTTACCCGCAAGTAAAAAGTCGTCGACCGAACCCGAACGGTTTTTTGTGTAGACTGCCACGGCTACCATAGACAAGGCGTAAATTGCCAAAATGATGTAATCCAGAACCATAACAAACTCCCAACTGTGATAAATGTAATAAAAACATAGAAAATTATATCACATATTGATATTCTTGTCAATATTTTGCGGTTATTTTTATCCTTGTTTTCATATTAATAATAGGTTTAATAATAGGTGTCGAGAGAGAGGGTTATAAAATATGGTTGAAATTCGGTTGAAAGTGTGATATAATTCAAAGGAGTTTAATTTTGATACATAAAGGAGAAATAAAATGTCGGAATTTTTAGCAAATCTGCATCCTGTTGCGGTATGCTTTATTGTATGTGCGGCAAAGATAGTTGAGATTACTATTCAGTCACTCAAGACCTGTATGATGGTAAAGGGACAGAGGCTTAAGGCTGCGGGACTCGGACTTTTGGAATGTACTATATGGGGACTTGTTATATCAACAATTATCGGGACACTCGGAGATAATCTTTTTCTCCTCGCATTCTATTGTGTCGGATACGCCACGGGACTTTTCCTCGGCTCGACCATAGAGAACAAGATAGCTCTCGGAACTTCAAACCTTGAGCTTATCGCAAACGACGACAGTACAGAAAAGATTATAGCGTATCTGAAAGAGAATAACAGGGGATATACCGTTTTTGACGGATACGGCTCCACCGATAAAATGAATATGATATTTATCGTTATTCCAAGAAAAGAAACCCCGAGGATGCTTAAGGATATACGCCGTGTCTGTGACAACAAGGTTTTTGTGGTTGCTTCCGAGGTCAGCAAATACGCGGGTGGATACGGAATGTTGAAATGAGAGCAAGTTGAACATATTTTCACTTTTTTGCGTCACTTTTTTATACATTTAAGAGACATTTAAAATTTGTTAAAAAAATTTCAAAAAAGGTATTGACAATTCCTAAAAAAAGTGTATAATATTATCTGTTGCCGACAACGGCGACCGATATGCGAGAGTGGCGGAACTGGCAGACGCGCACGTTTGAGGGGCGTGTGGTTCACACCGTACGGGTTCAAGTCCCGTTTCTCGCACCAAGAAGAAACCGAGTCTATGACTCGGTTTCTTTGTTTTTAAATGAAAAAAGGTACGCATTGGCGTACCTTTTTCTTGATTTGAATATTCATTCATACACAAATTCATACATAAAAATGTTGTGGAATTTTCAAAGGAAGTTGCGTGAAGATTTATTTAACCTCGCGCAAAATCCCGTCATTCATTACAAAAACTCGGTCTGCGCGCTCCGCCGTCTTTTGGTCGTGTGTTACCACCACCATGGTCTGCTTGAGCGTGTTTTTTAGTTCAATCATAAGAGATATAACCTCGTCCGCGTTTCTTCTGTCGAGGTTGCCCGTAGGTTCGTCCGCAAAAAGAATACGAGGATAGTGGATAAGCGCTCTCGCAATTGCCACCCTTTGTTGCTGTCCGCCCGACATCTCCGATGGTAGGTGAGAAAGTCTGTTGCGTATTCCAAGCGCGTCGACAAGCAGATTAAAGCGCTCCTCGTGCTTCTCCCGCTTAAGGTCTCCCGCGTTCAGGGGAAGAATGATGTTCTCATAAGCCGTCAGATAAGGTATAAGCTTATGCGACTGAAAAACGAATCCGACAGTTTTTCCTCTGTATTTTGTGAGCGCGTCTCCGTACATACTGGATATCATTTTGCCTCCAAGCATAACCGAACCCGCGTTAGCGACGTCAATTCCCGCGCAAATGTTTATAAATGTACTTTTTCCCGAGCCTGATTCTCCTGTTATGGCAACGAATTCACCCTCCTCGACCTTCATAGAAGCGCGGTTGACCGCTGTGACGACGCCGTCGGGACCTCTGTACTGCTTGATTATATCTGGAGCCTCAAGTATTGCCATCAGCCTTCTCCTTTCTTTTTCTTTGTTTTTTTATCTTTGGCTTTTTCGGCGCGGCTATAAAATAGCATATCACAAATGAAAGTGCAACGCAGATAACACCTGCGGCACACGCCGATATGAGAGTTGCTGGGGTAAGGAATGACACATGGAAATCTATCGGTAGCTCAAAAAAGAAGCATACGAAATCGAATATAAACATACACGGATAGCAGAGCAGGGCGATGGAGAGGAGTGCCGTTAGCGCTACCATAATACCCTCAAGGAAGAATATCGCTCGTATCTTGCTCTTCTTTTTACCGAGATTTTTAAGCGTAAGGTAATCGTGGCGTCTTCGCTCAAAGAGAGTGGCGAGAGGATAATACCAGATAAAAGGAAGAATGAGCGGAATGAGAATGCCTATGACCGATATCCATAGACCGTAATTGGCGTTTTTCTTCAGGAGAAAATCCAGAAATGCGCCTGTTGAGGTCACACTTGCCGTGCTATTACCCGAGCCTTGAGCGGATAGCTTCTGAAGCTCATAGCTCAAGGATTCGTTTATCTCGGCGTATCTCTTTGAGTCTACCGAATTATCGAGAAAAACATTCAGCTGGGTATAAGGTGCGTCGATATTCATTGCATTTGCGAAATCCTCACCGCAAACGATTACCTGCGGACGGTCTATACCGTCACGGTATATTATCTCAACGACCTCAAATCTCTGATACTCAAACGCATTGTGTATTATCTGCGAGAGTCTTTCCTTGGCATCGTCAAGCTGCCAATTATCGCTCACATATTGAGAAACATCGTAATCGGTCTTGTTTATTCGTATTATGTCTCCTACCTCAAGCGCAAAATCGTAGGCATAGCCCTCGGGGAGAATGATAACCGCGTCGCCCGATTCAGTGACTGTTACATCGAGTTCCAGCGCCTCTGCGGTTGTATCATCACCGCAAATAATGTCAAACACATTGTTGGCATACAATTTCTCTAAAAAGAGCTTCTTGGTGTGATTTTGCTCCGAAATATTCTGTCCGCCCAGCTTTAGGTGTGTTCCCGCATCCGCGGCACGTACACACGGCTCTGTGAATATAACTCCCTCGGAAAAATCAAGCTTGACTGTTGAATCGTACACCGTGAGCGCACCGTCCTCGGTGTCGTGTGGCAGATAGATACTGTTTTCGGCGTCACTAGGTATCTGTGTGGGAAGACCGAAGAAAACCACAGTAGGCTCTATCATGTCGTATTTCATAACCGCCGACGCTCTTGGGGAGGCATTGATGATTATATTGTTTTCATCCAAGCTTACTGAATTGATGTTCAGAAGATTAAAGGTAAGTTGAAGACAGTTGTTCAGATTCTCGTTCTCTTTAGTATGCAGAGTTATATTATAGTTTGCCTCGCCTCTGACCTGAATAGTGTCTCCCGCGGAGGGGATTTTGAAAAGCTCGTTTTTGTCAACGGTTATCTCAATACTTCCGTCGGACATTACGTTTTGCTTATAGTCTATTGAAGCTTGGCTTATATCCTGCTTGAAGGAATCAGGAGAAATTGCGGTTATTTCTTCAAAATCTCTCTCGTTGAACAGAAAATACGGTTGCTCTATGCTTAGAAAACTGCTTGAGGCGAAGGCGCGTCGCAGAGAGACTACTCTGTCGATAGTGAAAATCTTGTATTCATAATCCTCCGAAAGGTCTTGTTCAAGCATGGTGTTGACATCAACGATATCGGTTCTTATTTTTCCGTCCAGCTTTGATACAGCCACGCAGAGAGATTTACCTTCTTCGAAAAGATATGTAGTGTCGTCAAGCGGGGATATTACCGTTACCTTACCGCGAGAGACGTCCGAAGAAAAGCCTGTTTTGTTTTTAAAGGCTTGAGAGGAACATGCAAGAACAGCATCACCGTCGGCATATACATCATATCCGTAGAGAATATCCGAGGCGTTCTCGCGGTATTGAGAGCGGTCGGCAAGTATAAACATCGATATCTCATCGGCGGGATATGCCGCAGACGCGCTTACCGAGGAAACTCCCTGTATCTCACACAGCTCCTTGGCATATAACTTTTTGAGGTCGTTCTCGGTTATTCCGCTTTTGATACTTATCTTGTACTCATTTATATCCGAGGCGAGATACCTGTTCTGACTATAAGCCGCCGTTTGACAGCATATCCATATAATTGCGGGAATTGCCGCGGCAAGAGCGAGAGTTATGTAATATTTCCTTAAACGTACAAAGGAGGTGGCGGCGTAACGGAGAGGGGAAAAGCCCAAACGAAGTCTCCCCGCATATCTGGGACGGCAAAGCTTTGACGGAGCTTCCTCTTCCTTGAGAAGCTCGGTACAGCTCATTCTGCTTATGAGCTTGACCTCGTAAGCGACCACGAGACGGATACAGATATATGAAAGAAGCAAAACTATAAAGAAGGGAAGTGCCTCGAATTTATACTGATATCCCTGATGTCTGACAAGAATATTGCATAGCTTGAGCGCAATAAAGTAAGCGGGGAGGGTAGCGACTGTCAGTACGGTATATAACTCGTATTTGAGAATATTTCTGACCTTTTTGCGGTAAGCTCCGTAAGTGACATACATTCCCCACATATATTTATCACGGTCTGCCGAGGCAGAGGATATGCGCTGATATACTATTATCGCCGTGATAATCCACAAGCTGATAAATCCCGCAAAGATAGGCGCTCCGTTAAGAGCTGCATTTACCTCACTTGAGAGCAGACGTCCCTCGTCGGAAGAGGCGCTTTCCGCTGACTCGTCCGCTGTGGATGCCTGTGTGTCGGATTCCTCATCAATATCCTCCGAATAAACCGACAGATTTGCGTTGTGTTCCTTTAATATATCGTTTTGGTTCTTTATATTCTCAACGCCCGTTATGCAGATAACGGATAGTAGCGTCTGCAATATAAGCATAACGCAGAGCATACCCACGGCACTCTTTTTTGAGGAAAAAAGATTTTTCATAGCGGGGTGTACCGTCATTGAAAACAATTTACGAAAATATTCCTTTATTTCCCAGAGCATTATCCAGCCTCCATATCATTTCGCACTGAAACAACAAAATTTAC
>JAFTHJ010000014.1 GCA_017457465.1 Clostridia bacterium
CGATATCGTCCCCTCTGTCGGAAAGGATTCCGCAGGAAATCAGGTTAACTGCTATTATATCATTCAACGACTTGAGCTTGAGGATACCTATATTGAGAAAAATTTTGAGGAGTTGAAAAACAGCTATCATTCCTCTGTTGTTTATTCAAAGGTCGAGGAGCTTTCCGATTCACTCAAATTCACACCTAACGCCCACGGCGCATCCCTTGATTTATTGAATCTCGAGGAGGTAGGTCAGAGCGACCCCGTGGTTATAATAACGGTCACATCTATCGTAGTTGGCACACTTCTCACGGCGGCGACCGTATGTCTTATAATCTTTGCCGTAAGGAAGAAAAAGCAAAAGATTCTCGCCCTCTCCAATAAAAACTCAAAGAGCAAATAAGCTATGAAAATCGCAAAAAAGCTATTATGCGTCGCGCTATGCGCACTCACGTTTCTTATGCTCGGTTGCTCTCCCGCAAGACCTATAGACTCAACAGACAAAGAATTGACTGCCGTCGGAACTGTCGGCGAATTTGAGGTGTTATATGAGGAGTTCAGATTCGCCGTTCTCATATACAGGGATATGCTTATCGAGCAGTACGGCGAGGATATTTTGAGTTCCCCCGAGTATCCCGAAATGGTAAGAGAACACGTATATGACAATATAACCTCAAATTACGCGATATTAACGATGTGCCGCGAGGTGGGAATAGAGGCAGACGACCCTGTTCTCTTGGAAGCTGTACAGAAATCAATAGCCGAGACGGTTGAATCATTGGGCGGCAGAGGAAAATACAAAAAATATCTCAAAGAAAATTATATGACCGACCATTTTCTCCGTTTTAATACCTGTATCGATATGATGCAACGCGAGTTGTTTTATGTGTATTCCGATGACCTCGGCTTAATCGAAACCGATGACGCTGAAATATCGGACATAATTCTTGAGGAATTTGCGAGAACGCAACACATATACGTCTCAAAGAACAACGGAAAAAGTGCAGAAGAAAATCGTCAGTCAATAGCGGAAGCATATCAACGGCTGCTTGATGGTGAAGATTTTATGACACTTGTCGGCAAATACGGCGAGGACACCGAAATGACCGAAAACGGCATTTATTTTCCCGAGGGATATATGAACGCCGAATATGAAAAAGCCGCATTTTCGCTATCAGAGGGGGAATACAGCGGTATTGTGGAGGACACAAACGGATATTATATAATCAAGCGTCTGAAGCCCGAAACCGCTTACATATTCGCAAATTTTTACACACTCAAGCAAACCTATCAGGAATACAAATTTTTGAGTATGATAGACGATATCGGCAAAACACTTGAGTTTGTCCCAAATGATTATCTTGATTCAATAGATATCCTTGATATAAAATAACCGAAGAAAGGAGACGGCTATGGCAACCAGAGCCTCGTCGGGATACTACAGACGAAATTCGTACCGAAAGAGAAAATGGCGCAATATCTTAATTATTTCCATAAGTGTTCTTGTGGCTCTTGTGATAGTCCTTCTTGTCGTCGGTAACATATTAAACAAAAAAACAGAGAGTGAGAGGGCGGAAGAAACATCTGTCGTGAAGCATCCGACACATACCACTGCACCGCCGATATCCGAGCCCTCTTACAAGGTAAGCATAAGGGGCGGAGCGGTTGACATACGGACGACAAGCTTGAAAGAGACGATAGCGGGACTTTCCACAGGTGAGTTTTCCACAGTTTCTTTTAATCTCTCCGACGCCGACGGAAATCTTCTCTATAAGTCATCGGTTGCCGAAAGATTCGGCTATAAAACGGCATCGGACGGTCTTGCAGACCTCGCTTCCGCAAACGCGGCAGCGAATTCGGCGGGATATTCAACAAGCGCCGTAATCACACTGAATTCATTCAAGGAAGAAAGCAGAATCACCCGCTCTGTATTACAGGCATGTGAAGCGGCTATAGTTTGCGAGATATACGAGGCGGGAATTGAAGATATTATAATCAGATGTCCCGAGCTTAAAGCCGAATATGCCGACGAGCTTATTATATTGGCAACAAACGTAAAGAATATAAATCCAAAGGCGGTAGTAGGACTTGCCCTCACGGGTGAGCTTCTCGAAGTCGAGAATTCCGCTTTACTGATAGATAATATAGTCTCGGTGTTTGATTTTATATCCTTGGATATAACCGATGTTGCGGAGGAAACCGAGCTATTGGAGCATATTGAAGGCTCATTATCAAAGGAAAGATTTTATTATATTCTCCGTTACAATATGCGAGTGCTTCTCCCGAATCCCACAAACGAGGAAGAGGCAAAAGAAATTTATGCGCTTATGCGTTCCGATAGCATAACAAATTGGCAGACCGTTTCCTGACAAGCGTCAGGATTTCAGGTCTGCCTTTTCTATTCTGTTTATTACCGTGTGGGAGCAAACTCCGATAATAGCCCCCGTCAAAGCTCCCGATATAAGAAGCACGGGAAGATATAGGGCAATGCCGATACTCTCAAGCAGAATTATCGCAACCGAAA
>JAFTHJ010000159.1 GCA_017457465.1 Clostridia bacterium
CCGCAGGTGTTTACGTTGACAACCGTATTATGGTTGCTTCCCTCTTCTTAAAGGTTCCCAAGGATCAGTTTGACGCAAAGTGCAAGGATATGTATATCAACGTAGCAAAGGAATTCGGTGATATTCCCCTTGAGGTTGCAAATGACGGTGACGTTACGGCACTTGCGGGTGCTATGGACCTCGACGACGGCGGCGTTCTCGGAATTGCTATGGGAACGAGTGAGGCTGGCGGTTATGTTGACCTTGCTGGAAATATAACAGGTTGGCTCAATGAGCTTGCGTTCGCTCCCTGTGATTTCTCACGTGACGCTATGGTGGACGAGTGGTCGGGTGACTACGGCTGCGGCGTTAAGTACTTCTCGCAGGATGCCGTTATAAAACTCGCCCCCGCCGCGGGAATTGAGCTTGACGAAACACTCTCTCCCGCCGAAAAGCTTAAGGTCGTTCAGGGACTTATGGCAGAGGGCGACGAACGCGCCGCAAAGATATACGACACTATAGGCGCGTATTTCGGATACACCATTGCATACTATGCGCTCTTCTACGATATAAAGCACGTGCTTATTATGGGACGAGTTACCTCGGGCGAGGGTGGAGTTATTCTGCTTGAAAGAGCTAAAGAGGTTCTCGCGAAGGAATTCCCCGAGCTTAACGAAAAGATAAAGCTCCATATTCCCGACGAAAACAGCCGCCGTGTCGGTCAGTCGGTCGCAGCGGCAAGTCTGCCTGAAATAAAGTAAATTCATAAAAATCGGGACGCTCAATTGAGCGTCCCTTTTTTCATTAAAACTATTTCTTTTCCGACAAAAGCTTTTCTCTATCGTAAAGGCGCTTATGCGCACCGAGCTTACCGCAAAGCAGATAAACCGCAAAATTGAAGAGTGCGAGAATGACAAAAGCAAGTAGATAATCTATGATACCGATATATTCGACCGACGAAAGACTGTCAAAATATCTTCCGTGCTCGAGGAATCCCGCAAGATAAAGCGAACCGCCGCCAATGAAGGGATAAAATTTGAATAGCACCGACAAAAGAAGCTGAAGCAGGGTCGCAATCCAGAAGGCTCCCGAGGCGAGTCCAAACTCAAATTCGGCTTTCCTGTAAGATATAAAATAAACTATAGCGCCCACCGTGCCCGACACCGTCACCACGGAGGATATAAGTCTGACCACTGCCGCGGTGAAATAATCGACCACAACAAAAAGATTGACTATCTTTACCGCCAAAGCCATAACCGCAAGATTGACAAGACACGCCGAGAATATAAAGAGGAAAACGAATCCGCTCTCCGAGAACAACCGTTTTTTCATAAAACGCTCCTTAAGTTTAATTCTTTAATGAATTAATTATACCACACCGCTCATATAAATTCAATATTACAGTCAATTTTAATTCGGAGATTTTCGGCAGATGCGCATCAGGATAAATTTTTTTGCTCTTATGCTTATTCTTTCTCTGTTAATATCGGGAGCTTTTTACGGTATAATTCCGCTTATCGCTGCGCTCTTACACGAGGCAGGACATATAATCGCCGCGAGACTTCGGGGGGTGAGGCTCGGAAAAATGGAGATAGGTGTGTTCGGCGCGAGGATATCTATCGAAAACGGAATCTACTCCTATTCTGACGAAATTATCGTCTGCGCGGCGGGACCGCTTGTCAATTTTATCTCCGCGGATATCGCCGCAATAGTCTTTAAGCTCGGAGAGTTCGAGAACGACCTTATCCCACTTTTCATTTTCTCCTCTCTCTGTCTTGGCACAGTGAATCTGCTGCCTATACGCTCCATTGACGGAGGAAGGATAATCTGCGCTCTCATCAGCCGCGTATCAACTCCCGACACCGCCGATATCACCGTGAAAATCCTTTCTTTTATCTCTCTTTTTTCTCTTTGGTGTGTTTCTCTGTATCTGCTTTTACGCACCTCGGCTTCGCTCTCCCTGTTCATTTTTTCGGTATCCCTTTTTGCCAATATTTTTATCGACACCCAAGGCAAAAAAGAAAATCAAAGCTTTTCGGAGGGATAAAAAGGAATTGGGAGATTTTTGAAGATTTACCTGTAATAATCTCACTTTTTCTCATTTTAAAAAGAATAATCAAGATTATTGACAAAAATCCAAAGAAATTTTGTAAAATATATTGCAATTCCCTTTAATATCTGTTACAATATTCGCAAGGATTTTATAGGCAGAACAACCCATGTTTTTTGTGGTCATATAGGCCTTTCATCCTGTATTTTTACCTTAAAGGAGTATTTATGCGGAATGAAAAGAAAACTGAACGAAACAGAGACCTTTTCCGAAACTACTGAAAGCGAACAGCCTCCCTCCACGGGTGAACTGTCGCAAAGCAACAACAAAATAATCGAGTTGAGAAATATTTCCAAGTCATTTGACGGAGAGCCTGTCCTTAACGACATAACTCTTCTCATAAATGACAGCGAGTTTATAACATTTCTCGGCCCTTCCGGTTGCGGAAAAACCACCACACTCCGAATAATCGGCGGATTTGAGTCCCCCGACGTCGGAGATGTATTTTTTGACGGAGCAAGAATCAACGACGTTCCGCCTTATAAAAGACAGGTAAACACCGTTTTCCAGAAATACGCGCTCTTTCCCCATCTGAATGTTTACGACAACATTGCCTTTGGCTTGAGAATTGCCAAGGTCAAAGAGAGCGAAATTCAGGAAAGAGTTTCGGAGATGCTTAAGCTTGTCAATCTCCGTGGCTTTGAAAAAAGAAATGTAAATCTGCTCTCGGGCGGTCAGCAGCAGCGTGTCGCTATCGCGAGGGCTCTTATCAACGAGCCGAAGGTCCTGCTTCTGGACGAGCCTCTCGGCGCACTTGACCTCAAGCTCCGCAAGGATATGCAGGTCGAGCTTAAAAACATACAGACAAAAACGGGTATCACCTTTATATACGTAACTCACGACCAGGAGGAGGCTCTTTCTATGTCCGATACTGTCGTGGTTATGGCAGACGGTAAGATACAGCAGATTGGCTCTCCCACCGATATTTACAACGAGCCTGTAAACGCCTTTGTCGCGGACTTTATCGGAGAGTCGAACATCATTGACGGTGTTATGCTTGAGGATTTCAAGGTTCGCTTTGCGGGACACACATTCCCCTGTCTTGACAAGGGCTTTGAGAAGCTTGAGCCTATTGATGTTGTGGTACGTCCCGAGGATGTTGATGTGGTACCTGTAGATAAAGGTATGCTGACAGGAACCGTTTCCTCGGTAACCTTCAAGGGTGTTCACTATGAGATAATAGTCGATATCGACGGATTCAAGTGGATGATTCAGACCACTGACTATGTCGCGCCCGATGAAACTATCGGTCTTTACATAGAGCCCGACGCTATCCACATAATGAAAAAGTCGGAATATTCCAATATGTTCGGAGATTACTCCTCGTTCTCTGACGAGCTTGAGCATCTTTCGGATATCACGGAGGACGTTGAAGAATGACAAAGAAGCACGTGATTTCCGAGGATGGGGTACGTAGAAATCCTCCGCAGAAAAGAGGTCTGCTTCAGCGTTACGCGGCAGCTCCGCACATTGTGTGGTCTGTCCTCTTTATAATCGCGCCGCTTATCTTCGTGGCGTATTACGCGTTTACCGACGCAAACGGAGCTTTTACTCTGGCAAACGTATCCTCCTTCTTTACAAAAACATATCTTATGATATTTCTCCGCTCGGTGAAACTTGCGCTTATAGCAACGGCGATATGTCTGCTTCTCGGATATCCGATAGCGTATTTCATATCTCGCAGTAAGCCGAAAACGCAGAAGGTGCTTATTCTTCTGCTTATGCTTCCGATGTGGATGAACTTCCTTATCCGTACATACGCCATAATGGTGCTTGTTCAGGATACTGGCATTATCAATTCCTTCCTTGGCAATTTCGGTATCGGACCGATACATATTCTCGGAACCGAGGGCGCGGTTATTATCGGTATGGTATATGACTATCTGCCCTTTATGATACTGCCGATATATTCGGTAATGTCGAAGCTCGACAACCGCCTTATCGAGGCGGC
>JAFTHJ010000160.1 GCA_017457465.1 Clostridia bacterium
AGGAAAACAATCGACGGACACTTGCGTACCGTCGATTGTTATTTTTATTGTATTTGTTTTGCTGTTTTCCCGCCGTGTCATTCTCGAACGCAGTGAAGAATCTCGGCGGGGGAGTGTGTAAATACGCGAATAAATCATATCATACCCCTTGTAAGGACAGTCGTCCCCGATTGTCCGCAAATGAAGATTTATATTTCTGAAAACAAAACCTCGATTTTAACAATAATTTCTGTTTACATAGCGAAAAATATGTGATATAATTATAAGTCGAAAGTATGTTTGCGGAGGTTTCCTATGGACAAGTTTATTCTGAAAAGTGAATATAAGCCAACGGGCGACCAGCCGCAGGCGATAGAGTCGCTTGTCGAGGGTATCGAGAGCGGCGAGAGAATGCAGACGCTTCTTGGCGTTACAGGCTCTGGAAAAACATTTACGATGGCGAATGTAATAGCCCGTGTCAACCGTCCGACACTTGTTCTGGCGCACAACAAAACTCTCGCGGCGCAGCTTTGCTCGGAATTCCGTGAGTTTTTCCCCGATAACGCGGTAGAGTATTTCGTTTCATACTACGACTATTATCAGCCCGAGGCGTATATCCCGGGTAAGGATATGTATATCGAAAAGGACGCGATGATAAACGATGAGATAGATATGCTCCGTCACAGCGCTACCTCGGCTCTCTTTGAGCGCAGAGATGTTATAATCGTGGCGAGTGTTTCCTGTATATAGTCTCTCGGTGACCCCGAGGAATACAAGCAGCTTGTCCTTGCTTTGCGCCCGGGAATGTATATGAGCAGAGACGACCTCATTCACCGTCTTGTCGCCATAAGCTACGACAGAAATGACCTCGCTCTTGAGCGTGATAAGTTCAGAGTGAGAGGGGATACGGTTGAGATAATCCCCGCGAGTATGAACGACAAAGCGATAAGAGTGGAGTTTTTCGGTGACGAGATAGACAGAATTTCCGAGATAAATATAGTAACCGGTGAGATGCTCCGAACGCTCTCCTATGCGGCGGTATATCCCGCGACTCACTATGCCGTTTCAGACGACAAAAAGGAAAAAGCGCTGCGCGAGATAATGGAGGAGATGGTCGAGCGGGTTGAGTTTTTCCGCTCACAGAACAGACTTATTGAGGCGCAGAGAATAGAGGAGCGAGTCAAATACGATATGGAGATGCTTCGCGAGGTCGGATTTTGCTCGGGAGTTGAGAACTATTCAAGAGTTCTTGCGGGTAGACCAGCGGGTTCAACTCCGCACACGCTGCTTGATTATTTCCCCGAGGATTATATAATGTTTGTCGACGAGTCGCACGTCAGTCTGCCGCAGGTAAGGGGAATGAGCGGCGGAGATACGGCGAGAAAGAAGAATCTCGTTGAATACGGATTCAGACTTCCGTCTGCGTTTGACAACAGACCGCTGTTTTTCGAGGAGTTTGAATCGAAAATTAATCAGGCGATATTCGTGAGCGCCACCCCCGGAGACTATGAGGGCGATAATTCCTCTCGCACGGTCGAGCAGATAATCCGCCCCACGGGACTTGTTGACCCCGAGGTTGAGGTGCGTCCCGTTGAGGGACAGGTCGATGACCTTATGGGCGAGATAAAGAAGCGCATCGCGAAGAACGAGAGAGTGCTTGTGACGACTCTCACCCGAAAGATGGCGGAGGACCTCACGGGTTACCTTGAAAACAACGGAATAAAGGTCAGATATATTCACTTTAATGTGGATACCATAGAGAGAATGGAGATAATACGAGACCTGCGTCTGGGTGAATTTGATGTGCTTGTCGGAATAAATCTGCTCCGCGAGGGACTCGATATCCCCGAGGTTTCTCTCGTTGCGATACTCGACGCCGACAAGGAAGGCTTTTTACGCGCGGAGAGGAGCTTGATACAGACGATAGGCAGAGCCGCGAGAAACGCCGAGGGCAGAGTCATAATGTATGCCGACACGGTGACTGGCTCTATGGAAAGAGCCATAGGCGAGACTAACCGCCGCCGCGCTATACAGAAAAAATACAATGAGGAAAACGGAATAGTTCCCAAGACCATCATCAAGGGAATAAGAGATATAATAGACATCGGAAAACCCGCCGAGGAGGCGCAGGAAAAGAAGGCGAAGAAACTTGCAAAGGGCAAGAAGCTATCCGCCACCGAACGCGAGAAGCTCATAGCCGAGCTTACCGTACAGATGAAGGATGCCGCAAGACAGCTTGAGTTCGAAAAGGCGGCGTTCATAAGAGATAAGATAAACGAAATCAGGAAAGGATAAAAAATGCAGAAATCCATCGTTATACGGGGAGCAAGAGTAAATAATTTAAAGAATATAGACGTGGAAATTCCGAGAGATAAGCTCGTCATACTCACAGGACTTTCGGGCTCGGGAAAATCATCACTTGCATTTGATACGGTATATGCCGAGGGACACAGACGGTTTGTCGAGTCGCTTTCATCATACGCCAGAATGTTCATAGGACAGCTTGACAAGCCCGAGGTGGATATGATAGACGGACTTTCCCCCGCGATATCAATAGACCAGAAGACCACCTCAAAGAACCCGCGCTCGACCGTGGGAACTGTCACAGAGATATACGACTATCTTCGACTTCTCTACGCGCGAATCGGCATACCTCACTGTCCTGTTTGCGGAGCGGAGATAAGGAAGCAGTCCACCGATACAATAATCGACAGAATAATGGAGCTGTCGGAGGGTGAGAGATTTATGGTTCTCGCTCCCGTTGCAAGGGCGCAAAAGGGAAGACACGAAAAGGTCTTTGCCGACGCGAAAAAGAGTGGATACGTCCGTGTCCGCGTCGACGGAAATATGTACGACCTCGCGGAGGAGATAGCGCTCGATAAAAACAAAAAACACGATATTGAAATAGTAGTTGACCGTCTCGTTATGAGAGATGATATCCGTTCAAGACTCGCTGATTCGGTTGAAACGGCGCTCTCAATTGCTGACGGACACGTAACGGTAGTTACAGTTCCCCGAGAGGGAGAGGCGCAGGAGCTTGAGTTCTCTCAAAGCTACGCCTGTGAGAAGCACGGTATATCCTTCGGAGAGCTTGAGCCGAGAATGTTCTCGTTCAATAATCCTGCGGGGGCTTGTCCTCATTGCGCTGGACTCGGAGAGATGCGCAGACTTGCCGTTGACCGTCTTATCCCCGATAAGAAGCTGTCCTTGCGACAGGGAGCTATCAATGTAAACGGCTTTAAAACTATGGAGGAGCAGAGCTGGAACGGTCCGCTCTTTTTAGCGGTAGGTGAGCGGTTCGGCTTTGACGTTGACACGCCGATAGAAAAGCTCTCGTCAGAAGCTTATGACGTTCTTATGAACGGCTCTGGGAATGAGCTTTACGATATCCACCGTTGGTTTGGCGGGGAGGAGCATCATCAGAAGGTGCGCTTTGAGGGCATTATCAAGATGATGGAAAACCGAATAGCTATGGGCAACAGCGAGGAGTATTACGAGCAGTTTATAGAGGAGGCGCCCTGTCCCGTATGTAACGGAAAGCGCCTTTGCCCCAACTCGCTCGCGGTTACCGTTGGCGGAATAAATATAGACGAATTCTGCGCGAAATCTGTCGAAAAAGCGCTTGAGTTTATAAATGAATTCAAGCCCGAGGGCTCGGACAAGATAATTTCCTCGGAAATAATCAAGGAGATAAAGGCAAGACTCGGATTTCTCGCGAGTGTCGGACTTGAATATCTTACGCTTACGCGAAAGGCGGGAACACTCTCGGGCGGAGAGGCGCAGAGAATAAGACTCGCCACGCAGATAGGCTCGGCGCTGGTAGGTGTGCTTTATATACTTGACGAGCCGAGTATAGGTCTGCATCAGAGGGATAACTCCAAGCTTATCGGAACGCTTAAAAAGCTCCGTGATATCGGAAATACGGTTATCGTCGTCGAGCACGATGAGGAGACTATGGAGGAGTCGGATTACATCATAGATATAGGTCCCGGCGCGGGAATACACGGCGGACAGATAGTAGCTTGCGGAACGCCCGAGGAGATAAAGCAAAACGAAAATTCGGTCACGGGCGCGTATTTGAGCGGACGGAAGAAGATAGACGTTCCCGAAAAGCGCCGCCGCGGTAACGGTACCTTTTTGAATGTCAGGGGGGCGCGTGAGCATAACCTGAAGAATATTGACGTTGATATTCCGCTCGGATGCTTTGTCTGCGTTACGGGCGTTTCGGGCTCGGGAAAATCCTCACTGGTTAACGGAATAATCAATCCAGCGCTTTCGCGTGAGCTTAACCGCGCGATAAGATACCCCGGCAGCTACGGCTCTATCGAGGGCATAGAA
>JAFTHJ010000161.1 GCA_017457465.1 Clostridia bacterium
TACCGCTATCCTCGGCACTCCGTCCTTTATCATTATTATCGGGGGGCGGGGAAGTCTGTTGTAGTTCGACGCCATTGAATAGTTGTAAGCTCCTGTGACGAGAATCGCCAGAATATCGCCTCTTTGCGCCCTCTGTATTTCCATATTTTCTCCGAGCAGGTCTCCCGATTCGCAACATCTACCCGCGAGGGTGGCTCTGTAATCGCGAGGCTCACCCGCTCTGTGTGCGATAAGCGCGGTGTATTGCGATTGATAGAGCGCGTATCTGGGGTTATCGGGCATACCGCCGTCGACCGAGATATAATTTCTGAATCCCTTGATTTCCTTTACCGAGCCTACCGTATAGAGTGTGGCTCCCGCCGCCGCGACGAGTGAGCGACCGGGTTCAAGAATAACTCTCGGCATTCTGATGCCGCTCTCGCGGCAATATCCCGTGACTACAGCCGCGATATCCCTTATCGCCTCGGCGTAGTTTATCTCACGGTCGTATTCGGTGTATCTCACGCCAAGACCGCCGCCGAGATTAAGCTCCTTTATCTCAAAGTCGCATTCTTTCTTTATGTCGGCGATAAATCTTATCATAATATCTGCCGCGTCGGAGAATGGCTCTATATCGAATATCTGTGAGCCGATATGACAATGCAGCCCCGCAAGTTCAACGCCCTCGGTGGCAATAGCCATCTTGACGATGTTCATTGCCTGTCCCGTAACTATGGCGTTTCCAAATTTTGAGTCTACATTTCCCGTGACGACCGCCTTGTGCGTGTGGGGGTCAATTCCTGGGGTTATGCGCAGAAGTATCCGCTGTGTTATCCCTCTCTTTATTGCCTCTGCAGAGAGCGCTTTCAGCTCGTCCTCGTTATCGACGACGAATGTGCCGACACCCATGTCTATAGCATCGGCTATATCCTTATCTGTTTTGTTGTTTCCGTGAAAATATATCTTCTCGGCGGGGAAACCTGCCTTCTTGGCGGTATAAAGCTCACCGCCCGATACGCAGTCTACACCCATACCTTCCTCGGCGGCTATCTTATAGATACCCGTGAAGCAGAGCGCCTTTGAGGCGTAGAGCGGGAGCGCGTCGGCTCCGAAATATTCTGCCGCGGCACGCAGATATGTGCGGATATTTTCTCTTATCACGTTTTCGTCAAGTATATAAGCAGGTGTGCCAAACTGCTTTGCGAGGTCAACCGCGTCAGCTCCGCCTATGGTGAGATGACCTTTTTCGTTGACGTCAAAATGGCTGTGGATTATCATTTTGTTTCCTTTCCTGTGGGGGTATCTTCCTTTGATATCTGGAATACATTCACGGCGGCATCCGAGCAAAGCGTTGCCATATATCCGTCTGTATGCTCGGTGATGTTCGTCTTTACCACCGAGGGTATTCCGTTCTCAACCTTGAAAATGTTTATAGCCGCGTTTTTGCAGAAGTTGATGTCTCCGACATGCTCCGCGCCAAGTCCAAGCGCTTTCGTCTCAAAAGCTCTTATCGGTGTGGCGTGTGTGGCTATCATCACGCATTTTCCGTCGTTCTCGTGTGCGATATCGAGTATCTCGGCGCAAACTCTTTCGTATAACTCCGAAACACTCTCACCGTCGGTACAACGGGCGTTTGAAAAATCGTTCTTCCATACCGCGAAATCATCGGTATACTGCTCATCTATCTCATCTATAGTGAGCGTTTCCCATTCACCCGCGAAAATCTCACGAAGGCCCTCTCTCCGATTAACGGTGAGCCCGAAAAGCTCTGCGGTAGGGATAGCGGTATGATACGCGCGTTTGAGGTCACTCGCGTATATCGCGTCAACCTTGAAGTTTTTGTGTATATACTCACCCGCAAGTCGCGCCTGTTGTTTTCCAATATCGGTAAGGTCGAAATTCGAGTGTCCCGCGAATCGGTGTTGCGCGTTTGCTACGCTTTGTCCGTGGCGGACAAGAATAAGTGTCGTCATAATTATAATCCCGTATATCTGTATATTTCTTTCCAAAGCTCTGTCTTTCCCTCGTTTTTGAGAGAGGAAAAGTAAATTATCGGAGTGTCGGGCAAAATAAATGGGTTCGAGGATATCAGCTCCATACTCTTTTTTCGCTCTGTAGCGTTGAGCTTATCCGACTTTGTCGCCACGATTATATACGGAAGCTCCGACTGATTCATAAATTCCAGCA
>JAFTHJ010000162.1 GCA_017457465.1 Clostridia bacterium
CCATTCCCACGCCCGACAAGCTTCTGCTTATCGGTAACTTCAGCGGCGGTGAGGTCTTCCGCTCGGGTTGTATCTATGAACGAAGCAACGGAAAGATTTTCTATTTCCAGCCGGGACACGAGGCTTTCCCCACATTCAAGGTTCCCGAGGTGCAGTCGATAATCCGCAACGCAGTGCATTTCGTCGCGCCCACATACCGCCAAAATATCACCTGTCCGCATGTCCGCACAATAAACGACAAAGATGGATATGTTATAAAGAAATAAAAGATTACCGTCACGCGCGAAGAAATTTAATAAAAAACATAGGGGCGATTCGCAAATCGCCCCTATACATTTATTATTCAGTAGTTTTTTAAAAACTCCCCCTCAAATCCCTTGTATAATTCATCAAGGCGGTTTTTGTCCATTTGTCGCGTGTTGGCGAGAGGAAAGCTGATACCAAGCGCTTGATATTTTTCGCGGCAGAGAGTTTTAAAAGGAAGAAAATCCACCTTTTTAATACACTTATATCCGCGAAGCAGCTCGGCAAGGCGCGAGACATCCTCCTCGTTATCGTTGAGATTCGGCACTACCACATGCCTTATCCATACATCCTTTCCCAGCCGTTCCAGCTTGTCAAGAAATCGCATCGTCCGCTCAAGGCTTCCGCCGCAATATTTCGCGTAATCCGCCTCTGTGGTAAACTTCACATCGAGCAAAACGAGGTCTGTCACTCCAAGCAGCTCATCAACATCGGAATTGTCGATATCACCGCAGGTATCTATAGCGATATGAAGCCCCTTTGCCCTCAATATTTTTGCCACCTCGCAAACAAATTTTGCCTGTGCGCAGGGCTCACCTCCCGAAAAGGTAACGCCGCCGTTCTTTATGTAGGGATAAAGTCGGAGAACCCTCTCGGCTATCTCGGTATGCTCTACGGCATCCTCCGCGCGACACTCCCACGTATCGGGATTATGGCAGTATGCACATCGTAGAGGACACCCCTCGGTAAAAAGCACCGCGCGTACCCCGGGACCGTCAAGCGTTCCCATTGACTGCAGACTGTGAACATACCCCTTCATAATCAAACAGTCTCGTGGAAGGTACGGCTTATAACCTCCCTTTGCTGCTCACGCGAGAGCTTATGGAAGTTTACGGCGTATCCCGACACACGTATGGTGAGGTTGGGATAAAGCTCTGGGTTTTCCATTGCGTCTATCAGCTTTTGTCTGTCAAGCACGTTTATGTTTATATGGTGAGCATTCTGGGCAAAATATCCACCGAGAATACTTACAAGATTATCAACTCTCTCCGAGTCATTCGCGCCGAGAGCGGCGGGAACTATCGAGAATGTGTTCGAGATACCGTCACGGCAGGAATCGTAGGAGAGCTTCGCCACAGAGTTAAGGGACGCAAGCGCGCCGCACTTTTCTCTGTTGTGCATAGGGTTAGCGCCCGGCGCAAAGGGCTCACCTGCCGCGCGTCCGTCGGGAGTAGCTCCCGTCTTCTTTCCGTAAACGACATTACTCGTTATGGTCAACACGGAAAGGGTGTGTATCGCTCCGCGGTAGGTCGGATTCTTTCTCAACTCGTTGATAAAGCGGTCGAGAAGCTCCTTGGCGATATCATCAACTCTGTCGTCATCGTTGCCGAATTTCGGGAAATCCCCCTCGGTTTCAAAGTCGCAAATAAGTCCTCTTTCGTCAATAACGGGACGCACCTTCGCGTACTTTATCGCGGAAAGGCTGTCGGCAATTACCGAAAGTCCGGCGGCGCCAAACGCCATCACGCGCTCGACATTGGTATCGTGAAGCGCGAGCTGTGTTTTCTCATACGCGTATTTATCGTGCATAAAGTGGATAACGTTCATCGTGTCCACATATTCTCCCGCAAGCCATGACAGATAGTAGTCAAGGCGGCGGCGAACGGCATCGTAATCAAGAATATCGTCGTTCATAACGGGCATAGACGGACCTATCTGCATATCGTACTTCTCTTCTCTTCCTCCGTTGAGGGCGAGAAGTAGAATCTTGGGAAGATTACATCTCGCTCCGAAGAACTGCATCTGCTTACCTATCTTCATCGCGCTCACGCAGCAGGCGATAGCGTAGTCATCACCGAATCTCGGTCTCATAAGGTCGTCATTCTCATACTGAATAGAATCGGTATCTATAGACACCTTTGCGCAGTATCTCTTAAACGGCTCGGGAAGCTTCTCCGACCAAAGCACCGTGAGGTTAGGCTCGGGAGCAGAGCCGAGATTGTAAAGCGTATGCAAAAATCTGTAGGCATTCTTTGTAACGAGGGTTCTTCCGTCCTCTCCCATACCGCCGACAGCCTCTGTTATCCACATAGGGTCTCCGCCGAAAAGCTCGTTGTATTCGGGGGTACGGAGATGTCTTATCATTCGGAGCTTGATAACAAACTGGTCGATAAGCTCCTGCGCTCCCTGCTCGTCAAGGATTCCGCGTCTGATATCCCTCTCCATATATATATCAAGGAATGTACCGACTCTGCCAAGTGACATAGCCGCTCCGTTCTGCTCCTTGTTAGCCGCGAGATATCCGAAATAAAGCCATTGAACAGCCTCGTGCGCGTTGGACGCGGGTCTTGAGATATCTATTCCGTAGATAGCCGCCATCTCCTTGAGCTTTTCAAGGAAGGATATCTGCTTATAAAGCTCCTCCGACAGACGGATATTCTCCTCTGTCATTCTCTTTTTGCCAAGCTCGACCTTGTCCTGCTTCTTCTGCTCTATAAGAAAATCTATTCCGTAAAGCGCGACTCTGCGGTAGTCACCGATAATACGACCTCTGCCGTATGCATCGGGAAGTCCTGTGAGTATTCCCGTGTGGCGCATAGCGCGCATACTGTCGGTATAGACTCTGAAAACTCCGTCGTTGTGCGTGGTACGGTAATGAAACTCTCGCTCTATCTCCTCGGAAAGCTCGTAGCCGTAGGCACGACACGCACTTCTCGCCATTCTGATTCCGCCAAAGGGGTTTACGCTTCTGACGAGCGGTTCACCTGTCTGAAGTCCGACTATAAGCTCGTCCTCCTTTGAAAGATAAGCCGCGGGATAGTTTGTCAGCGAGGACACGGTTCCCGTGTCAACCCCGATAACTCCCCCCTTCTCTCTCTCCTCCACGAGCTTCTTCTCAAGAGCCGCGCGAAGTCTCACTGTTCTCTCGGTAGGAGCCGCGAGAAAGCTCTCGTCTCCAATATAGGGAGTATAGTTTTTCTGAATAAACTCCCTCACGTCGGGCTTGTCACACCAAGCACCGCCTATAAAATTTTCCCATTCATTAACAAAACGCTCCATAAAATACCTCCTGTAATAAATCGTTTAACGGAAGCAAAGACACAAAAAGGGCGGTTTTGCTTCCACAAAACTGCCCAGACGGTCGGCGTATACATTCCCGCGCTCCACATAGGTTACCCTATTATTCCGTCAGTCACTCGGGAACTATCAACATCTACAGTATACCATCTTTCGACCAAAAAGTCAACACATAAAGACAGGATTTTTCAAATTTAACATCAAAATATTTTTCTGTTTTTCTTTGATAAATTGTAAATAATCAATAATATGAAATAAATTTGTTGACAACGCAACAATTTTGTGGTAGTATAAAATTTGGTAAGTAATTATTTGGAAAGGAGAATAAAATTGGAACAGGACAGATTTCTGCGTTTCAGCTCACTTTTAAATGAGGCTCAAAAAAGCATTGCCCGTCTGAAACACATAAAAATGGAGTCCTACGGTTTGGGAAGCGCACACACGGTCTGTATACGTATTTTGCAGGACCATCCCGACGGAGTGACCAAATCCGACTTGGCAAAGCTATGCTCGGTGGATAAGGCGCAGATATCGAGAGTTATAGCCGACCTTCTTCAAAAGGAATATGTTGCGGTCTCAACTCCCGAGAGAAATTACAGACAAAAATACACTCTGACCGAGCAAGGAAAATCTGTGGCTGACGAAATGAGCCGCATAATACTGGAAATAAACCGCTTTGTCAGTAGCGATATCCCGCAGGAGCAGCTCGACATTTTTTACGCAACCTTCAACACAATATGTGAAAAGCTGAATGAAGCCGAGAAGCTTTTTTAAGAAAAAAGCGCTCACGGTAGCTAAAATCGCTAAAAAGTATTGACAAAATAAAACATATCGTTTATAATAGTTTTGATAACCACATTCGACTTTTATGGAAACCATTTTTTATAAAATTAACGGAGGATAACACAAATGAACAAGTATGTTATTATCACAGACTCATCCGCGGACCTTACTCAAGATATCACAGGCGACTCCGACCTCGTCACTCTCCAGCTCGACGTGCTTATGGAGGGAGAGGAATCACAGGCAAATTGCGATGTTGACATAAAGGAATTTTATTCAAAGCTCCGAGGCAAGAAGAACGCTACCACCTCGGCGGTAAATATCGACGCGTTCACCTCTATGTTCGAGCCTTATCTCGCGGAGGGCACAGATGTTCTCTATCTCGGATTCTCCTCGGGACTCAGCGGAACCTACAACGCAGGTCTTGTTGCGGCGAAGGAGCTTTCGGAGAAATATCCCGAAAGAAAGGTATACGCGGTTGACACACTTGCCGCTTCTCTCGGCGAGGGACTGCTTGTATACACCGCCCTTGAAATGAAAAAGAACGGCGCGGATATCGACACGGTTCGCGACTTTGTCGAAGAAAACAAGCTTCATATGTGCCATTGGTTCACTGTAGACGACCTTTTCTTCCTCAAGAGAGGCGGACGTGTCAGCGCGGCAACCGCTATCGTGGGAAGTATGCTCAGCATCAAGCCTGTGCTTCACGTCGACAACAAGGGCAGACTTATTAACGTAAGCAAGGCAAGAGGACGTAAGGCTTCGATAGATGCACTCCTTGAAAATATGAAGCAGACAGCTATCGAGCCCGAGAATCAGGTAATATTCATAAGCCACGGCGACGTTATCGAGGATGCTGAATATCTCGCGGAGCGAATCAAGAACGAGCTCCACGTCAAGGATGTAAAAATCGGATACGTCGGACCGGTAATCGGCGCTCATTCAGGCCCCGGAACACTTGCGCTCTTCTATTTTGGAACCGAGAGGTAATTTATAATGGTCATTAACGGACAAACATTTTTTGTTATGATGGTATCCGCCGCGAACGCGTTGGATAACAGCAAAACGCATATAAACAATATGAACATCTTCCCCGTTCCCGACGGTGACACAGGTATCAATATGACGCTCACTATGAGCACCATAAAATCCTTGAGTAAATTCGACGGAACACTCTCCGACTGCGCGGAGAAAGCATCGCATATGTGTCTGCGCGCCGCGAGAGGAAACTCGGGAGCGATTCTCTCGCTCTTCTTCAGAGGAATGTCAAAGTCATTCAAGGGACTGCAGACCGCAGACTCTTACGAGGTTGCCGCTGCTCTCAAGAGAGGAACCGACGAGGCATACAAGGCGGTAATGAAGCCCACAGAGGGTACTATTCTTACGGTTATGAGAGCCTGCTCCGACAAGGCGGAGCGTGTTAAGGACAAATACCGCGGAGATATGATAGGACTTTTCAAGAGTATCCTCAAGGCAAGTGAGGAGGCTCTGGCGAATACGCCTAACCAGCTCCCCGTCCTCAAAGAGGTCAACCTTGTTGACGCGGGCGGATACGGATTTGTTGTAATACTTACGGGTATGCTCGCGGGACTCAAGGGACAGCCCGTTGTCGCAAAGGAACCCACGACACAGCAGACATCTTCGGGCAATGTTTTCAACGAGTTCAATACCGAGGATATAACCTTTACCTACTGCACAGAGTGCATCGTTGAGAAGTCCGACAGCTTCAAGGGCGAGGGTACGGCTACCGAATTCAATAAGTTCGTTTGTGAGATAGGTGACAGTGTGGTATTCATCGATGACGACGATATCATCAAGCTTCACGTTCACACAAATAACCCCGGACTCGTTATGGAAAAGGCGCTCGAATACGGCGCTCTTGCCACGGTCAAGGTTGAAAATATGAGAAAACAGCACACAGAGATAATCGATGATGCCCCCGTTGTCGTAACCCCCGCGGAGATATCGGTTCCGATAAGCAAGAAGTTCGGATTTGTTACGGTATGTATGGGCGCTGGAATATCGGGAGTATTCTCCGACCTCGGTGCGGACAGAATAATCTTCGGCGGACAGACTATGAATCCCTCCACACAGGATGTCATAGACGCAGTAAACCTCACTCCGAGTGAGTATGTATTCGTGCTTCCAAATAACAAAAACAGCTATATGGTAGCGGAACAGGCAGCAAAGCTCATTACCGACAAAAAGGTTTTGGTGCTGCCCACAAAGAGCGTACCGCAGGGCGTTTCGGCTATGCTCTCATTTGACGAGTCGGCATCTCCCGAGGATAACATGGAAATTATGACCGAGGCTATAGGCGCGGTCACCTCGATTTCGGTCACACAGGCTGTCAGGGATACGACAATTGACGGCGAAAAGATTGAAAACGGACAGTTTATCGGCTTGATGAACGGAAGTATCGTCTGTGCCAAGAATTCGCCCGAGGAGTGTATAGAAGCGCTCTCGGATAATGCGGCGGATAAATCCTTTATAACCGTATTCTACGGTGAGGGTGTGAGTGCCGAGGAAGCAGAGGCGGCTTGTGCTTGTATCAAGGAGAAGGTAGGCAGATATGCCGAGATGAACATACTAGATGGCGGTCAGCCCCTCTATCCTTATATAATTTCAATTGAATAACACACAATAAAAAATCGAAACGGGAAGCCTTCGCTTCCCGTTTCGATTTATTTTAGTCTGCGTAAACGCTGACCTGCTTTTTGTCCTTTGTCTTCTGTTCAAACTTAACGTTGCCGTCAATCAGAGCAAACAAGGTGTGGTCCTTACCCATTCCAACATTGTTGCCGGGATGAATAGCCGTTCCTCTCTGTCTGATAATGATGTTGCCTGCGAGAACAGCCTGTCCGTCTGCCTTCTTAACGCCAAGACGCTTGGACTCACTGTCACGTCCGTTCTTTGTTGAACCAACACCCTTTTTATGAGCAAAGAACTGTAAACTGAGCTTAAACATTATTCGTTCCTCCATTCAATGTAATTTGTGTGTACCTAGATTAGATATAATCGACGTCCTTGACCTCTACGTCAAGATAATCGTAGTACTCCTCGATCATATCATTGAGTTGGTAAAAATAAGACAAAAACAATCCCGAAACCGCATATCTCTTGCGCTCGTCGGATTCAAACTCGGGCAAAGCCGCCTTTGAGCGAACCACGATATGGGTTGCCCCCTCGTTAACGCTGTAATCAACGTCAGAGGCGTACGCCACCTCGATGGTGTTGATTATGAGCATTGTCATAGCCGACAGCGCCGCGCAAAGAACATCGTCTCCCGCGTCACCGTATCCTGTATGTCCCTGCTCTTCAAAGCCGTAATAAACTCCGCCGCTTCTGAAAAATACGATTTTTGTCATTCCTAATTACCGTGCCTTCCTCGGTGGGTGAAATTATCAGCCCTGGATAGACAGAATCTGTACTTTAGTATAAGGCTGTCTGTGACCGATCTTTTTCTTCTCGTTCTTTTTAGCCTTGTACTTCATTACATAGATCTTCTTACCCTTGCCGTTTGCAACAACCTTTGCGCTAACTGCTGCTCCCTCAACATTGGGTGTTCCGACCTTGAGGCCATCTGCTGTGGATAATGCCTTAACACAGTCAAAAGTAACTGTGTCGCCCTCGTTAACGTCGAGCTTCTCAACGAATATAACGTCGCCCTCGTTAACCTTGTACTGCTTTCCGCCTGTTTCTATTACTGCGAACACGAAAAGCACCTCTCTTTCATTATAGACTCGCTAATTCGGGCGGCGCGTTTTTACGCGCACTTAAAAAGCCCACATTAAGCGGCATACTATTATAACACATCAAAAATCCTTTGTCAACAGTTTTTTGAAAGATTTTTATAACGGCAAATTAACACACAACAAGTAAAGCAATTAACTATTTTCTGAAAACAAACAAATATTCGTGTGCCATAAGTAAAAAATTATATTTTACACTATTAGTTTTCCAGTAACCTGTTGCCTTACAGTTGTGCTGTTCTTTTACGATCAATTCTTTGATTTTAAATCCTGCATTTTCAAAAATCCTCATAACCTCAAATGAC
>JAFTHJ010000163.1 GCA_017457465.1 Clostridia bacterium
CATCAGGATATTTCTCCTGAACGCCGCTTATAAGCACATTGAGTGCTCCCTTAAATGTATTTTTATTGGTCGAGCCGTTCGTTCCCATAGGAACCTTTTGAGAAAAGTCATTTCGTCCGCCCTCGATAATAACGATATCGGGATCGTTATCGGGAAGATTTACATATCTGTTGACCATCGGATTTTTCTCTGTCGCGTAAGCCGATACCGTGCTTCCGTTCCAGCCGTGGTTGACAAAATTCATTTCGTATTTCTGCGCAAGCATTGCAGGCCAGACATACATATGCTTGTTTGTCATATTGTGACCTTCAAAATAGCTGTCACCGAGGAAATTTATCGTAAGTCCCTCAAGGTCTGCGTAGTAAGAGGTCTCTTTCGTTGATTCAAGCCAAGTAAAGAAATCGCTGTGAAGCGCCTTATGAGCTTCGAGTGAGCTGGTCTCCCCCGTATACTCCGAGGTAACCGTGGAAAAAACAGGTGTGACGGTCTCGGTCTGCTCCGAGCCATAACAAAGCCTTATATCCTCCCAATTCTTGGCGGTCACTTATGTATAGACCACACTCTTGCTTCCATTATCATGAGCGGATATTGCCGAGGTGTTCGCCTTGTTGCCGTAGAAATACTTGCTTTTGGGAGCCAGCTCCCATTCGCCGTCCACCTCGTTCCAAAGCGAGAAAGTGAGTTGATAGTTATCGGTCGTAGTGATGGGGGTATTGTCATAAAAGGTTATCTTCGTTCCCGCGTGAGGAATAGTGATAACATCGGAATATGAATACCCGTCGACATTATCCATAATTATGGCGTTCGCGTTTTTATTCCAAGGCGATGCGATATATCCGCGGTTCCATTTGACATCAAGTTCAAAAACTCCATATTCTATCGGGGGAAGCGCGGTAGTCTGCACGGCTGTTGTCGTTATCTCTGTCGTAGCCTCTGTTGTACTCACTTCTGTTTCCTCTCCCGTTCCGTCATTCTTATTACAAGCCGAGAAAATCATAACGATGACCAAAAACAAAGATAAAATCGGCATAAATCTTTTTTTCATGTTCAAATATCCTCGTATAAAATTACACTATTTGCGTCGGCACATGTCAACACAAAAATCCGACATATGCCGACGCAATCCGATTACTTAATTAGTTTAATTATAAAATTATGCTGTGGGAAGCGTGACCGTAACGGCAGCATAGCTTGTGGGTGTCGCCGTTGCCGTCTGTCCCGAGCGGTAGCAAAGTCTTATACACTCGTTGTCACTCGTGGTTGTATAGGTATAGGTCGCAGTTCCCGTAGCTCCCGTGGAGTTAACTGTGATAACCGATCCGCTACTGTTATTACCGGCACCCGCACACTGCGCCTTGGATGTATCAATCACCCAATCTCCGCCCTCCTGCTTCCAGTGCGAGATAACATAAGCCGCCGCAGAAGCAAACGAGGGAGATGTGAGGTCATCAGCATTATTATCGGTAAATGTAATTGTCGTTCCCGCCTTTTCAATAACGATAATATCCGAATAGGAATAGTAATTTCCGTTAGGATTTATCTTATTGACATAATTCTGTCCGTTAGTCGAAGAACCAACATATCCAAAATTCCAGTTTACAGAGAGTGTGTTGCCGACTATCGGTGTGGGATCGGGAGTAACTACTGTACCCGCCGAGGGTATAGCATTGATTTCCATTGAGCCGTCAAACATCGCCCACTCTGCCTCGATAAATTTCTCAAACGCGGGCATAACGAGCTTCATTCCCTCAAGATTGAGGTGACTTCCGTCGTTGGGAGTAATACTGTACTGCGTTCTGAACGCCGAGGACGACATATCCACCTTCGTTTCAGTTCTGTCCATAGCGTTGAAACAAGGAACTCCTCGGAGAGCGCAAAGCTCTCTCATAGCTTCACCGTATTGGAGATGGGTATAGCCCGTCTCTGCCTTGGTCTGAAGATAATACCACGGAGTGACGCAGATAATAAGCGCGTCGGGGTATTTTCTGTGCAGACCGTCAATCAGCGTGTTGAGCGCCCCCTTAAAGGTCGTGGTTGCCGTGTCGGAATTGTTTCCTATCGGAACCGCTTGGTTGAAGTCATTTCTACCACCCTCAAGAATTACAATATCGGGATTGTTGTCAGGCATAGCCGAATATCTGTTAACCATAGGATTCTTGTTGGTAACGTAATTCGACATTGTGCTTCCGCCAATACCGCGGTTAACAAAATTCATACCGTATTTCTGCGCGAGAAGTCCGCCCCATACCTGATATCTGTCAAGTCCCTGCCCGTCAAAATAACTGTCGCCGAGCATATTGAGAGTAAGTCCCTCAAGCGCGTCGTGATAAACGGTCTTTTTCGATTCCTCAAGGTATGTGTAAACCGACTGATTTGCCTTGACAAACTTGGAATATGTGCTTTCCTCGCCCGAATATTCCATTGTAACCGTAGGACGGGCTGTGGGAGCCGTCGACGAGGTCTCTCCCGAATGATAGCAAAGTCTTATATTCTCATTGTCCGAGTTGGTGACATAGGTATAAGTTGTTTTTGTATCCTCAACTGTTGCGGTAAACGAGCCGTTTCCGATATCGCCTATACCGCAAAAGCCCATCTTCGAGCCGTCAAGCTCCCAAGAGCTGCCATTCTTCTCCCAAAGCGAGAAAATATATGCGTTCTGTGAGGCAAAGCCCGAGGTAGCACTTCCAGCATTGTTGTCAACGAAGGTTATCTTCGTTCCCGCGTAAGGAATTGTGATAACATCGGAATAGGAATAGTTTGACTGACCGCTCATTACCGTAGCACTTGCGGACTTATGCATATAGGACGCTATATATCCGCAATGCCAAGTAACATCGAGAGACTCAATAAACCCAGGAG
>JAFTHJ010000164.1 GCA_017457465.1 Clostridia bacterium
AGGTTTACTGTTCCGTCGTCATAAACATCAAGCCTGTAGTTGTCCGCGAGTCTCTTTACTGTATTCTGGAGCTGTGCGGGGTCTCCGAGGAAACCGAATCTTACGCCGACGGTGTATTCGTCATCACCAACCTCCGCGGTGAGCAGATACTCTGCGAAGATATCGTCAGCCGAGAGATTAAGGAAGCTGTCGACCGTGGGAAGCGCGCGGAGCGTTTCTTTGATTATCTTATCGAGGTCGAACGAACCTGCCTTGAATATCTGTGTTCCGTTGAGGTATATTCCGTCAACATCGGAAAGCAGGAATGTGAGGGCGTTCTTTCCGAGAAGCTTCAAAAGCTCCTTGATTTCGGTCTTCTTTGTTTTGAGAAGCTCGATAAAGTCTTTTACTATCTTCTCTCTGTCTATCTTCTCGGAGATGCCTGTGTCCTTAACGAAGGCTTTGATAGCATCGTTTCCGATAGCGTTTACAATTTCCTTAAGCTCCTTCGGAGTGTACACCGATAGCAGAGCGGAGTAGCCTCCGAGCTTATCAACAACGTCTTTCTTTATGTTGACATACTCAACTATGCTGTCAACGCCGACAAGCTCAAATATATCGTTGTGGTCGAAGTAGCCTATGAGGTTTGCGTATCCGCCGCAAGCGGCTGCGATATCTGCAAGAGGAATGTACTGCTTCTTAACTATATTAATGTATCCGCCGAGCGCCTCGATAATACCGTCAAGCTCGTAGTGTGCGAGTATCAGCTCCATACCGACGTTCTTGATAAGCTCATCGGCGTGGTCGTGAATGATGTGCTCACACTCCGCGACGCCGATAGCGGTAACGATATCGTGTGGAGCGACATTGTTATTGACGAAGACATTGTTGTATGTGTTCGGATAGTCGTGGAGAACCTGCTCTACGGTGTTATCATCCACGTTAGCGGCGAGTATCTCGATATCGACGAAGCTCCAGCACTCCTCAAAAGACAGATTAGCTTTTGCGGATGCCGCCAGCTTCTCTCGAAGGTCTGCGTTCTCGGGTTTGAGAACAAGCGCCTTGATTTCGTCGTCGGTCGCTGTGGGAGCGAGTCCCTTGTTGGATATCATATAGTCCATAATATCCGTTGTGATAAGCTTGTTGACCAGCGTACTGTCGTCGAAAATCTTGTCAACCACATCATTGTCGTCAAGAAGCACGTTTACAACGTCTTCGGTAATGAGCGCGTCAAGCGCGTTGTTGTCGTCAAAGATAGCGGTGAGATTATCCTTGGTGAAGACATCGTTCTGAACAAGAGCCTTGATGATGTCTGTCTTATGGTCGTGGAGATATGTCTTGATACTCGGCATGTTGAGAAGCGCCTTATCTACCGCGGTGTCATCAAGAAATTCGTTGACGGTATCACGGTCGGAAACAAGGTAATTCTCAAGAACTGTTTTGACCTCGTCTATCTCAATCATATCCATAACGGTATCCTCGTCCGATACAAGCGCTTCGAGAGAAGCCTTGTGGTCGTTGAGAATAGCCGAAATGATTTCGGGTGTTACAAGCGTGAGCAGCTCGTCAAGCTTGTTGACAGTTATCTCGTCAACAAGGGGAGTTTCCTCAACAAGATAGGTCATAAATTCCTCTGTGAGAACCTTTTCCTTGACCTTCTCGGTAAGCATAAGCTTGATAGCGTCCTTGTTTGCGAGAGTCTTGAGGTCGTCTTCCTCTACCGAAGCGAGAAGCTCGTCGACGGAGAGTATTGAAAGTATCTCGTCAACCGTGATTACCTCAAGGAGCATCTCAAGCGTGAAATACTTCTCGAGTATCTCGGGAGGGAGAAATTCTATGAGCTTCTGAATGTCGCCTACCGTTATGTAGCGCGAAGCCAACTCGGCCAGTTCCTCGGGTGTTATTTCCTTGCCCTTCGAGAATGTGTCAAGCACGTCTGCGGGAATGAAATTAGTCAATTCCTCCTTCGTAAGATTTCCGTCCTTGATAAGGTCGTGAATCTTGTCGGGATTAAGTCTTACCGTCAGAATGCCGTTTTCGAGCGAGATTGTGTAATAATTCTCGTTCTCGTCGGCAGTATTGCCGGGTGCCGATACCGAGGTTGCCGAGATGCTCAAGCAAGAGACTGTGAGCATAACAGCGATCATCAGTATGGCGAAAATGCGTACGAACAAACCTTTCTTCATAAACTAACCACATACTTTGCTAATTTTGGTAATCTTTTGGTAAATTATAGTACAAATTCATCAAAATAATATAATATAAGATATTTTACCATTATTTAATCTTTAAGTCAAGAGTTTGAAGACAAGTTTGTTGGCATTGTCAACACAAATAGCATTTCGCACAAAAAAACAAAATGATATTTGTAGAAAGGTTCTTTTTTTAAAAAACACTAAAATGCAAAGAAAATGAGTAAAAAAGCAGGAAATGTGAATTGAAAAATACAAATTTTGCGACGGATATAAAAT
>JAFTHJ010000165.1 GCA_017457465.1 Clostridia bacterium
TAACATCGTATATCTGTCCCTTTCTGTATATCCTGAATGTTACCTCATCATCTATCTTTATCGCCGACATCGCCGCGTCGACATCATTCTCACTCACCACGTCACTCGAGTTTATCTTCATCACCATATCTCCCACGGCGATATCCTCCAGTGTGGAATTCACGACATATATACCCTCATATGGAGTACCGAAATATCTGTACGCGTTAGTTGCGTTGAGATAAGCCACGGTAAAGCCGAAGGTCAGTCTGCCGTGTATATATCCGTCGTTAAGTATCTCGAGTATTTCATCATAAACGAGGTCTATCGGTATCGCGAAGGCAAGTCCCTCTATTCCCGTTGCCGACTCCTTGGCGTTGACAATTCCGATAAGCTCTCCCGCCATATTGAAAAGTCCTCCGCCCGAGTTTCCGGGGTTCACCGCCGCGTTGGTCTGAAGCAGAACCATAGTTGTTCCGTCTATGCTTATCTCTCGGTCGAGTGCGCTTATAATACCGTCGGTGACGGTTCCGCCAAGCTCTCCGAGCGGATTTCCTATAGCCACGACTCCCTGCCCTACCTTAAGGCTATCGCTTGAGCCTATGACCGCCTGTGTTATATTCTCGGTCTCGGCTATCTTTATCATCGCAAGGTCAAGGCTCTCATCTCCGTCGATATACTCCGCCGTATATTCCCTCTTGTCGGTAAGACGGACTGTTATCGAATCGGAATCTCCCACAACGTGATAATTCGTAACGATATAGGCGTGAGTGTTGCTCACCGAGATTATAACTCCGCTTCCCGCTCCGCTTGATACATACTGACCGTAATTAGAGGAGGTGAGCGTTGAGACCTCGACGACCGAATCCGCCGCCTTCTCAACCACCCCCATCACAGAGAGCGCTCCGCTTTCCTCGGAGTATGTCTGCTCATCGACCTTGACTCCCGCGTTATTTTTGATTATGCTTATTACCTCGCCAGACGGCTCACCGCCGTTTCCGTCGAATTCGGACTCATAATTATCCTGCATACGGACAAGATATCCCGCCGCAACTCCGATAGTCGCGCCAACGATAAGCGCAATTATCACACAGACGGCGACAAGCGCCGCAACTCTTTTTCCGCTGTATCCCTTTTTGGTCCTCGGCTTATCCGCCGATACCGCTGAAGATGAATAATAAGGTGCGCTATATACAGTCGAATATGTACGCGGCTCCGCGCTTATCCGATCATCTCCCGTCCCTTTTTCTTCAGAGTTGTCAGCTTCATCCGCATAACTCTCTTTTTCTGCAGCATTATCCTTTTCTTTTTCTCCATCTGCTTCCGCTTGAGCTTCATTGAGCGCGAGATTTTCTTGTTCGCTTTCTTCGCGATTTTCACCATTTTGAATATCATCAGTCATATCTCCTTTGTTTTCTTCGTCATTTATCTTAAAATCATTGTTATCCATAAGCTTATCCTCCGTTTGGTTTTTTGCCCAACGCTTATATACTACATTATAACCCTTATATGTGAAGGTTTTTTGAAGAATTGTAAAATTGTTGTTGAAAAAGAGCACAAATCGGCGGGATGCGAGAAAAAAGTCTTGTCATAAGTAGTATAATTTGTTATAATATATTTGTCAAGTAAAACTGTACGGAGGTTGGAATGATTCGCTTTATTTACGGAGAATCGGGATACGGAAAAACGCATAAAATAACCGAAATGCTCGGGGCGGACGCAAGGGATGGAGTTCGTTCCTTTTTGCTCGTTCCCGAACAGTACGCCGTCGTGAGCGAGAGAATAGTTCTCGACGCGCTTCCCGCATCCGCACAGCTCGGAATAGAAATACTTAATTTCTCAAGACTTTACAACCGAGTCTGCCGCGAATACGGCGGACTTGAGTACAACTATATAACCAAACCCGCCAAGCACCTCATTATGAGGCAGACACTGAAGGAGCTTTCATATCTGCTTGAGCATTACTCGGGCTCGGCGGCAGACGGTACACTCGGTGAAATAATGCTTGGAGCGGTTGGCGAGTTCAAGGCGAACGCTATCTCGCCTCTCCAGCTTGAGAGAGTCGCGGAAAAGCTCGGCAAGGACAGTGAGCTTTACGGAAAGCTGCGTGATATCTCCCTTATATATTCGGCATACACTGCCGCCGTATCCGAGCGTTTCAGCGACTCATCCGACGACATCTCAAAACTTGCCGATATTCTCGGTAAGCAAGACTTTTTCGCGGGATGTAATGTATACATAGATTCATTCACATCATTCACCGCCGCGGAGCATAGGGTAATTGAGCGGATATTCGCAACGGCGGCAAATACTACAGTAACAATATCTCTCCCCCACGAGGGCTTTGACTCTATATACACCGCAAGTATTTCGGCAAGTGAGAAAAAGCTTATTGAGAACGCAAAGAAGCACGGCGGATATACCGTCGAGAAGCTCACGAAAAATATGAGAGCGCGCTCACGGGAGCTTGTATACCTCTCGGAAAATCTCTGGGCGCTCGACAATAATACCGCGCTCGAAGCAAAGGAAGATGGCACAGACAGCTCGGTAAATCTCGAGCTTTGCGCCACACCGTATGCCGAGGCGGAGGCGGCGGCAAGATGGGCGCTCTCGCTTATGCAAAGCGGAGTGAGATGCCGTGATATATGTGTCATTATACGCAACCCCGAAAAATACAGGGGCATAATCGAACCCGCCTTTGAGCGCAACGGAGTTCCGTTCTTCTTCTCCGAAAAGAGCGACCTCTGCTCAAAATCGGCGGTGAAATTCATTATCAGCGCATTGAGAATTAAAAATTACGGTTGGAGAAGGGACGATGTTATCTCCCACCTCAAATGCGGACTTTACGATATTCCGCAGGACAGTGCCGACCTCTTTGAAATATACGTCAACACCTGGAATATAAGCGGTAACCGCTTCAAGTGCGGAGACTGGAATATGAATCCCGACGGATACGCCGAACAGATAAGCGAACGCGGAAAAAATATTCTCTCCGCAGCTAACGCGGTCAGGGCGGTACTGTGCGAAAAGCTGCTTCCCTTCTTCGACGCGCTTGACGCGGCGGAGAACGCCGCGGATATGAGCCGCGCTATATACGAATACACCGTTTCCTGCGGAATGGAGCGCTCACTCCGCGCGGTAGCAGAAAAGCACAGGGCAAGAGGCAATATAAAGGAAGCGGAGGAGCAGAACGCGCTCTACGGTGTTACCCTGAACGCCCTCGCTCTTATCGCCGAGACTATACCCGAAGCCGAGATAAGCTCCGAGGAGCTTTCGGCTATACTCAAGCTTGTCTTTGATATGACCGAGATAGGCACAATCCCCACCTCGGTAGACGAGGTCACAATAGGCTCGGCTTCTATGCTCCGTGCCGACAATCCCCGATGTGTGCTTGTGCTCGGACTGAATGAGGGCGAGTTCCCGCAAACGGTAACAGACGGAGAGCTTCTCAATTCCCCCGAACGCAAAAAACTCGCCGAGCTTGGCTTGACACTCCTCTCGGACAGTGACACAAAAGCCTCGGACGAGCTTATGTTCGTAAAGAGAGCCTTCTCTCTGCCCTCGGAGCGCCTTGTGCTCCTCTCCTCCCTTTGCGGTACCGACGGCAGAGAAAAAAGACCGTCTCTGCCATTTACGAGAGCACAGAATCTTATCGGCGGTGCCCACACACATAGCTTCAGAGAGAGCGACCTCGGATATCTCGCCGTCTCTCCGAAAACCGCCGCCACTTATCTTTTCTCGCAGGAGCAGGATAGCCGCGGCGAGGCTGTAAGACAGGCGCTTCTTGAAACCTCGGAAGCCTACTCCTATCTGAATAAAGCCGAAAAGCCAAAGCTCGACACAGACGAATGCTCGGTATCGGCAGAGACCGCTGAAACTGTATTTCCAAAGAATATGAGGTTAAGTCAGTCAAGGCTTGAAAAATATGTAAGATGTAATTTCAATTATTACTGCTCATATGTTCTCGCGCTTCGCGAGGAAAAAAGAGCTACCTTCAAGGCATCTGATATGGGTACCTTTGTCCATTTCGTGCTTGAGGAGCTGATACGCGCGGCAGTTACCCAAAGAGATGGCGGCTCCCCGCTTGACGACGAAAAGCTGCTGGAGCTTGTTGAAGCCTCTGTAAAGCGCTATATAGAGCTTATCTGCCCCGAAAACGAAAGAGGCTCGGGACGGCTCGGACATCTTTACACAAGGCTGAAAAATCTCTCCCTGCTTCTGGTTAAAAACATAGTGGAGGAATTCTCTCACTCGGAATTCACACCGAGCTTTTTCGAATATAAGATAGGCGGCAAGGACTCCGAGACAGAGATGCCCGAGTTCGTCCTCTCGAACGGCGACAGAATATCTATGGGCGGTATCATTGACCGAGTCGACCTTCTGAAAAAGGACGGAAAGGTATATGTCAGAATAGTTGACTATAAGACGGGAACTAAAAATTTCTCGCTTGACGACCTCTCCCTCGGTCTCAATACCCAGATGCTTATATATCTCTTCGCGCTCTGTGCGCCGAAGAATAACACCGATACCGACACTCCCATTCCCGCGGGTGTTGTCTATCTCTCCTCAAACGTCCCCACCCTCGAGCTTGGAAACTACGCCGAGGAGCAAACAGTTCTCGATATGGCGCAGAACGCCTTTGAGCGAAGCGGACTTCTGCTCGACGAGGAGGAGATACTCAAATCAATGAACGACGAGTTTTCCCCGAAATTCCTCGCGGGAATCAAAAAAGACAAAAAGGGCACCCTCTCGGGCAAGGCGCTTATGAGCGCCGAGGGCTTCGATTTTCTCCGTGACGAGATAGAGCGAACCATAATCTCTATTGCCGAGAGAATGAAGAGCGGACACGCCGACGCGCTCCCGCTTACCCACAAGGGTGTATCCCCCTGCGACTGGTGCGAAATGAAGCCCGTTTGCCGCAGAATAGAAAGAAAAGACTTTGCCCCCGCCGACGGCGGTGACGGCGAATAAGGTCGGAAAGGATGTAAAATGGCAAAAAATTGGACAGACGCCCAGAGGGCGGCGATAGATACTCACGGCAAAGACCTGCTCATCTCCGCCGCCGCAGGCTCGGGAAAAACCGCGACGCTCACCGAGCGCATAATTACCTCGCTTACCGACAAGAAGGCTCCCTCGGATATCTCGAATATGCTGATAGTCACATTCACAAGAGCTGCCGCCGCAGAGCTTCGCCAGAGAATATTCAAGGCGGTATCCGAGGCTCTTGCCGCCGACCCGTCAAACCGACACCTATCCTCGCAGCTTGTCAAGATAGGAAACGCGAAGATATGCACCATAGACTCCTTCTATTTAGACCTCATAAGAGAGCATTTTTCATCTCTCGGACTTCCGCCCTCATTCAGAGTAGCTGACACCACCGAGACCGAGCTTCTCGAAAAGGAGCTGATGAGTGAGACTGTTGAGGATTTTTACGAGAGAGAGCCGAAAAGATTCCCTCTCCTCGCCGAGGCGTTCTCAAGTCTGCGAAGCTTACACAAGCTTCCCGAGGTTTTCATAAACCTCTATACCCACGTCTCCTCCTACCCCGAGGGGGTAGCCTTTCTGCGTGATTGCGCCAAGCGCTGTCTGGCGGAAGCCGAGCTTGATTTTTTTGAATGCTCATTCGGAAAAATACTCCTTGAGGAGACAAAAGCCTCTGTCGGACATTTCGTATCTGTCCTCTCGGATGCCGTCGAAAAAATAGATTCCGACGAAGCGGCAAGAGCCGCATATCTCCCATCTTTCTCCTATGACCTGACCTTCTCGCGCGACCTTCTCGCTATGCTTGAGGTCGAGGGATACGCAAAAATAAGAGCGCATCTGCTCGGATATTCTCCGATAAA
>JAFTHJ010000166.1 GCA_017457465.1 Clostridia bacterium
AGTGTTGCAAACCGAGGGAATATATGTTATAAAAAAGAACGGATTCCAGAGGAAGTCCGTTCTTTTGTTTTATTTAATAAACAAGCACAGAATTATCGGCACGAAGACAGCGGGAACATAGTTCATTATCTTGAGCTTTGTTATGCCCAGCATATTCAGGGCAAGTCCGATAATGAGAAGTGAGCCTACCGCCGTCATTTCGGTTACTGTCGCCGTGTTAAGCACGGGGGCAACCCATTCAGCCAGAAGCGTTATCGTGCCTTGATAGAGCAGAACAAGCGCCGCCGAGAAGAGCACACCCACACCGAGTGTGGTGGCAAACACAAACGCCGATATCATATCGAGCAAGGACTTGGTATAAAGCATACTGTGGTTACCCGTAAGTCCGCTATTGAGTGAGCCGACTATAGCCATAGCGCCCACACAAAACAAAAGACTTGCGCTGACAAAGCCCTGCGTGATATTCCCGAATCTTCCGCGCGTCTTATCCTCTATCTTCTGTCCGAGATGCTCGAAATGGCGGTCAAGGTCACAAAGCTCACCGATAACCGTACCTATAACTATTGATATTATGACGATAATAATATTGTTGGTGGTAATAGCACCCGTAATACCGATAAGCAGTACACAAAGACCTATTCCCTTCATAAGCGCGTCAGAGATGCGCTTTATCGCGCTGCCCTCCGCGCCTTTTCCCATAAAGCGCCCGACCACAAGTCCAACCGTCGCCCCGAGGATAACCGTAAGACAGTTTACAATGCTTCCCCATAACGAGAGAGATGTGAAAAAGGATATAATTTGCGACATAAAAGGTCCTTCCAAGTTTACGAATAAGCTTCAAGCAAATTTCCGCAGACCGATATGCTCGGTCTGCGGATAATTAAAATATGTTCTAAAATCAGTTCTTTCCAAAGACATCTCCGAAGAAATCGTCGAGATCGAACTCATCGGAGGATTTAGCCTTGGGCTTGGGAGCTTCAGCAACAGGCTCCTCTGCTTTCTCGTCAGCAGCCTCGTCAGCCTTTGCTTCCTCTGCCTTCTCCTCAACCTTCTCCTCTGTTCTCTTAAGAACTGCGGGATTGTTGCGAACCGCATCCTCGGGCTTCTTCTCAAAGCCTGTCGCAACGATGGTAATTCTCATCTCATCCTCAAGCTCGGGATCAAACGCAACACCCCAGATGATGTTAGCATCGGGATTGCACTCGTTAGCGATCATTGTGGAAGCGAGGTCAACATCCTCAAGTCCGACATCGGGAGAAGCGTAAATGCTGATAACAACTCCCGTAGCGCCCTTAATAGAGGTCTCAAGCAGCGGGCTGGAGATAGCCATCTTTGCGGCAACCTCTGCCTTGTCCTTGCCTGTTGCGCTTCCGACACCCATATGAGCGAGTCCCGAATGAGCCATAACCGAGGTTACGTCCGCAAAGTCGAGGTTGATAAAGCCGGGAACGTTGATAAGATCAGAAATGCTCTGAACTCCACGGCGAAGAATATCGTCAACCGCCTCAAACGCGTTGAAGAGGGTGATTCTCGTGTCGGATACCTGCTTCAGTCTCTCGTTGGGGATAACCACGAGCGAGTCAACATACTGGCTCAACTCCGCGATACCCGAAACTGCCTGTTCCATTCTCTTGGGGCCCTCAAACTGGAAGGGCTTCGTTACTATCGCAACAGTGAGGATATCCATTTCGTGCGCGATTCTCGCAACAACGGGAGCCGCACCTGTTCCCGTTCCGCCTCCCATACCCGCGGTTATGAACACCATATCCGCACCGGAGAGAATTGCCTTGATTTCTTCAACAGATTCCTCTGCTGCGCGGGAGCCGATTTCGGGCTTTGCACCCGCTCCGAATCCCTTTGTTATCTTCTCGCCGATAACGAGCTGACTGGGTGCGTTAGAACGACCGAGAGCCTGTCTGTCGGTATTTACCGTAACAAACTCAACTCCCTGAATATTTTTAGAAATCATTCTGTTAACGGCGTTATTTCCGCCGCCGCCGACTCCTATAACCTTAATACATACGCCGCACTCGCAGCTATCATCGCGTTCAAAAGTCATTTTTATATCCTCCCAAAATTTTTAACGTTGTTTTAGTTCCTCTGCATACTTATTTCAGTACAACTATATACTAATATAATAATATATTTTTTAATATTTTGCAATACCTTTTTTTAAATTTTATTATATTTTTTTATATTTTTACAATTTTTTTGCCGCGGAGGGCAATTTTCACCCTCCGCGGCACCAAAAACACAATATATTGTATCAAAAAGTTATTCCGAACACATCATCCAAGGGGTTCAGCTTCGGTCTGTTCACCCTGTGAAACCTCTCCGTAATCATATTCCGCATCAATAAATACCGCCGAAAGATCGGCTACATATATCTCCGCCGAAATACAGTTTTCGAGCTTATCGGAGGCGAGTGCTTTCTCCACCGCCTCAAGCTTTCCTTTGGTGTCAGTAGAGTCTCCCATATAGACATTGAATACCCCGTCAACCTGAATATATATCTCGAAGCGCTGGTCGATATCCACGAGTGTAAGTCTCGACTTAAAGCTTGTCTGCTTGACCATATTCATAAACTCGTTCGCGTATTTTATCTCGGTCTCGCTGTCTCCGAAAATGAGCGTCGAGCCGACCACTGCCGACTTGATATTCGGGAGAGTAAGACGGGGGATTCCGCCGTTTATGAATTTCTGATTATCCGTTGTCTCCTCAAGCACTCGAAGCTCTGAATCAAGCGCGTAATAATCCCCCGCAAAATCCACATACCAAGATGCCGTGAGTGAAGCCACTCTTATCTCGACCACATTCGGAAACCTGCTTTTGATTTCAACCTCCGAAACATAAGGACAGAGCGCCATTATCCGCCGCTCCGCCTCTTTGCGGTCAATTCCGTACAGCTTATCCCCGGGCCTTATTCCCGAGGCATTGACTATATCCTCTGTCTCATAGGGCGAGTCTCCCGTCACGTCGAATGCCGAAACTGTCATAAAGCTTCTGACTATCCTCACGATGCCGATAATTACGAGAACGCACATCACGAGAATTATTATCGCCGATATTATTTTTGTTTTGTCTATCTCGATAGTCCTCTCGGTCTTATCCGAAGCGCGTCTCATAATTCACATCCTCTCTTGATTTTATTTTCCTGCCGTAAGCTCACATATCTCCCGATATATCAGCCGTCCCGCCTCGGGCTCGGCAAAATCCGCTACTCTGCGGCTCATTTTCTCTCTCAAGGCGTCAGCGGCGACAAGCTCACTGACCTTTTCGATAAGCTTCTCCGTGCCCTCAATCTCACTCTCCTGAAGCAGAGCCGCCGCTCCCGCATCTGAAAGCACCTTTGCGTTCTTATACTGATGATTGTCGGTCACATTGGGAGACGGAATGATTATCGCCGCCCGTCGGCTCATAGCCACCTCCGAGAGCGTCATAGCTCCCGCGCGGCATATAACTATATCAGCCGCCGCCATAAGGCAGGGCATATCGTATATATATTCCGATATTGAGATATTTTCTTTTTTGTCAAGACCGTACTGCGCCGACATCTGCTTTACGTTTTCCGAGTCGGCTTTTCCACTCGCGTGGAAATGCATAACGTCATCTCTCTGGGAGCTGAATTTTCTCATCAGCTCAAGCACCGCCTCATTAAGCTTTTTAGCGCCGAGGCTTCCTCCAAAGGAAACGATAACCGTCTTGATATGCTCGGGAATACCGAGCTTCTTTCTTGCCTCCTCTCTCTCATAGAGACCGAACTCACCGTTCATAGGATTTCCGACTCTCACCACCTTGGCTTTGGCGTCAAGTGCCTTTGCGGTAGACTCAAAGTTAGTCATTATCACATCGACCTTATCCTTGAGTTGCTTTACTGCCACTCCCGCTATAGCATTCGATTCGTGTACCGCGGTAGGAATTCCCATCTGCGCCGCCGCCTTGAGAGCGGGCCAACAGACATATCCGCCCGTGCCGATAACGATATCGGGACGAAACTCCTCAATAATCCGTTTCGCCTTTTTCGGTGCCGTAAGAACAAGATACGCTGTCTTAATATTTGACGGCGAGAGAGAACGGCGAATTCCTTGAATATTAACGTGATAGAGCTTGTAGCCCGCGCGCGGGACAAGTCTGTTTTCGATTCCCCGCTCTGTTCCGATAAAAGCTATTTCAGAGTCGGGTTGATTTGTCTTTATAATTTCGGCTATCGCGAGTGCGGGGTTGACATGTCCACCCGTACCGCCGCCTGTCATAAGTACTCTCATTGTATCCTCCGTGTAAAATTATCAGAAAAGCCCCGCATAATCCAAATAAGCGGGGCTTTCTCTCTATTGTTTCTGCGCAGAAAATCTTGATATCGACAGGATTATGCCGACCTCGAATATCTGCAGCATAAGTGATGTACCGCCCGAGCTGAAGAATGGCAGAGATATACCCGTAGTGGGCATTGAGTTGGTAACGACCGCTATATTCATTGCGGCTTGAAGCGCTATTTTGAAGGTCAGTCCCCAGACTGTGAGAGCGCAGAATTTATCGGGGGCTCTCTGACCTATCTTGATTCCTCTCCAGACGAGAAGCGCGAAAAGCAATATGACGAAGAAAGCTCCGACAAATCCAAGCTCCTCGCAGATTATCGTGAATATAAAGTCATTCTGCGGCTGTGAGACATAACCGAATTTCTGACGGCTTCCGCCAAGACCGACTCCGAAAAATCCTCCCGAGCCTATCGCGTAAAGTCCCTGAAGCGTCTGCCACGCGTCTCCGAGCGGGTCCATCTGGTCAATATGAAGCCATATCTGCACACGCTCGACCGAATATCCGAACACAAGCAGGAACGCGACACCCGCCACGGCGATAATTCCGAGGAAGATAAGCAACCATTTTGTACGTGTTCCGCCGAGATACATAACTATCAGTCCTATCATTCCCACGATGATAGTTCCCGAAAGGTGGGGCTGAATTATGATAAGCGCACACAGAAATCCGATAAGCAGCATAGGAATCAGAAATCCGTGCTTGAAGTTTCCGCCGAATTTATGTCTTGAATTTACTTCCTTTTCATACTTTGAAAGATAGAGTGCCAGAACCATAACAATAGCCATTTTCGCTATCTCCGACGGCTGAACGGTCATAAATCCGAGGTCTATCCATCTCTGCGCTCCGCCGCCCGTACTTCCCGCGACTATTACCCAAAGAAGAAGCGGGATGCACACAATATAACTTGCCGCGCCGAAAACTCTCCAGAACCACGGACGGGCAAAAAGCACGAACGGCACAGTCACGGCAATTGCCGCCGCCGAGAATGCGATATATCTTACAAGGAAATAAGTAGAGCTATCATACTGATTCTGCGCATACACCGCACTTGCGCTATAGGACATAACGGCTCCGAAGAATATGAGCATCATCGCCCATATAAAGAACCATATATCAATATTTCCGCGCTTCAGCGGTTGAGGCTTTTCCTCGGGCACACCGCTTATCGGCTCGGAAAAGATTATATCGTTAAACGCGGCATCCTCTTCCTTTTTGAGCCTGTATTCATTGATTACCCTTATGGCTTTGCTCTGCTTCTTCTCTTTTTTCTCTTTTTTAGACACGCCGTTTTCTTCGGTCTTTTCGGCATTATCTATACTTTCGTTGTTCTCCGCCTCGGGATATTCCTGTGTCGGCGCAGTCTGATTTTCTTTTTCGTTATCCATTTCAGCCACCTCCGACAAAATTTAAAATTATGATTATAATCCGAACCAGGCGATAACGGCGAGAACGGCGGTAAGTGCGCTGAACACTGCCACTATCTTTCCCTCCTTCCAGCCGCACTTTTCAAAGTGGTGGTGGATAGGAGTCATTTTGAAAACTCGCTTGTTACGGAGCTTGAAGCTCGTAACCTGAATCATTACAGAGAGGGTTTCGAAAACGTATATTCCCCCGACAAGAAGAATTATAAGCGGCTCGTTGATAAGGAACGCCGCTCCCGTAACGGCACCGCCCAGAAAAAGCGAGCCGGTATCTCCCATAAAGACCTTTGCGGGATGGGCATTGAAGATAAGGAAGCCCACAAGTCCGCCGATAAGCGCCGCCGACATAAGCGCCAGAGAGACGTTAAGCATATTAAACGCCACAACCGCGAAGAATCCCGCTACCACAAGAGTTACCGAGGATGCGAGTCCGTCAACGCCGTCGGTGAGATTCACACTGTTAGCCATTCCCACAATAAGAATGACCGCGAATATATAATAAATCCAACCAAGCTCAAGAGAAAAGTCGGTAAACGGAATTGGGAGTGAGGTATCAAGATATCCGAGAATATTCAGGGCAAAAACATAAAGTCCCGCCACAAGCACCTGAAGGATAAATTTCTGATATGCTTTAAGTCCCTCGTTCTGCTTTTTTATGAGCTTACAGTAATCGTCAACAAATCCGACAAGTCCGTTCGCAAGAGCGAGTCCGAGCGTGAGCGCCAGAGGAATAAGCTCTCTCTGTCTGCCGACAAACGCGTATATTATTGTCATCACGGCAAGAGCGATAAGCATAGCCATAATGAAGCATATGCCGCCCATCGTGGGTGTTCCCGCCTTACTTCTGTGCCAAGAGGGGCCCTCGGCTCTTATCTGCTGACCTATTTTGTGTCCGCGGAGTATCGGAATTACTATTTTTGATATGATAACGGTAAATGCGAACGAGAGCGCCGCAACCGTAAGAAAATTCACAAACAATTCTTTATTAAACATAATGGGTTCTCCACAGAAAAAATCGGAAGCGCGTTATTCCAATTGTCAATAACCGATTTTCTTCCGATTTTTTCAAAATTTTAATCTTCTCGCGGCTATTCTCCGCGTATAATTCTTTCTTTGTTTTCCTTGATGTAATTGAGTATTCTCTCTGCCGCCGCTCCTCTGCTCGCCTTGACCAGCAGAACGTCGCCCGAGCGAATGCTTCCGAGTATCATCTCACCCGTCAGAGCAGGGTCCTTGACATCACCGTTACGGTAGATATTCTCATTGAGAACTCCGCCGAGAACGGCGCCGACAGCGATATTATCCGCAGAGCTGCCAAAGGTATAAAGCTTGTGCCTCCCATACGGGTAAACTCAAGACCTATCTCCTCGTGAAGCCGTGCCGCACTCTCGCCAAGCTCGTACATATCTCCAAGCACCGCAGCCATTCTTCCGCCCTGTCTTTCCTTTATATCGCGCATAACCGATATAGCCGCGCGCATAGACTCGGGACTTGCGTTGTAGCAGTCCTCTATAACCGTAACGCCCTCAAGCTCGTAGATGTTCTGTCTCATTCCGACAGGCTTGAAATTCTTGAGTCCGTTCATTATGGTCTCGTCGTCAAGTCCCATACGAACGCCTACGGCATAAGCGAACAGAGCCGCGTATACATTGTGCTTTCCAAGCGCGGGGATAGTAACTCTCTTGACTACCTTACCGCCATATATTACCTCGAACATAGTAGAGGTGAGATTGCTTCTTATGTTTACAGCACGGAAATCACACTCTTTACTGTCTATTCCAACATAAACAGGAGTAAAATCGGGATTTGAATATTCGCGGAGCAGAGGCTCGTCACCATTGAGGAGAAGCGTTCCGCCAGCCTTAAGTCCGTTAACTATCTCAAGCTTCGCGCGGCATATATTTTCGCGTGAGCCGAGATGCTCCATATGAGAGGAGCCTATATTTGTGACGATAGCTATATCGGGTTCGGCAATTTTGGACAGATAATCTATCTCACCAAAATCGCTCATACCCATCTCAAGCACCGACACCTCGGTATCGCTCGTCATTGAGAGCATAGAGAGGGGCATACCTATATTACTGTTGAAGTTGCCCTCGGTCTTGTGAACCTTGAAGCTCTCGGCAAGAACCGCTGCCACGAATTCCTTTGTGGTGGTCTTTCCGACACTTCCCGTGATAGCCACCTTGCGGTGGTCAAGACGGCGGTCATAAGCCTTCGCGAGTTCACCCATCGCCTTTATCGAATCCTCGACGACAACAGCAGCGTATTTTCTGTCTGTAATAGTTTCGGGAATGCGTTCACAAAGCACACAGCCCGTTCCGAGCGAGAGAGCCGCTCCGATATAGTCGTGACCGTTGACTCTCGCACCGTCTATAGCAACAAAGAGAGCGCCCTCGGCGGTCTCGCGCGAGTCGGTACAAACCGAATCGAACAGTATATCGGTATTCGTTTCGCCGCCGACACAGCAAAGCATACCGCCGCATATCTGCGCCAGTTCAGCCATTGTAAGCTTGTTCCATCCGATATTGACCTTCATACTGCTCCCTCCCTGTTATCTTGCCTTGTATTTATAATAAGCCGCTCGGGCTATTTCTCTTTCGTCAAAGGGGTGCTTTCCCCGCCTGTCTATCTCATACCGCTCGTGCCCCTTACCAGCCAAAAGAATTATATCTCCGGCTCTCGCGTTGGCTATAGCGTATTCTATCGCCTCCGCCCTGTCGGGTATCGCGGCATATTCCTTTTCCTTGTCTATACCCGAAAGAATTTCGGATATTATCGTCTCGGCGCTCTCGCTCCTGCTGTTATCAGAGGTGACTATCACAAAGTCCGAAAGTCTTGACGCAATATGCGCCATCTGCCGTCGCTTTGAGCGGTCTCTGTCTCCGCCGCAGCCGAACAAAAGCACTATTCTCTGCCCCGCCTCTCTGAAATCTCTCGCGCTCTTGAGAAGCTTTTCAAGCGCGTCGGGCGTGTGGGCGTAGTCGATAAAGACCGATATCTCGGCATCATCTCCGAGTTTAACTCTCTCCATTCGTCCGTCAACACCCTCAAGTGAGAGAAGCGCGTCTCGGATATCCTCGTGAGAGATTCCGTAAAGCCTTGCCACAGCGGCAGCCTCGGCGGAATTGTTCACGAAGAAGCGTCCGCATATCGGAATCTTTATATCTATTTTTTCGTCGCCGAAACCGAGGGCATATTCCGAGCCCTCCGCTCCGCATATTTTCACATTTTCAGCGCAAAAATCGGCTTTTCGGTTTGCCGATACAGTATATATTTCCTTGCAACGGGCGGACTCGATAAATCTGTCTGCCCACGAGTCATCAATGTTTATCACCGCTCTGCGGCACATTCCGAACAGCCTTGCTTTTGAGGCAAAATACCCCTCCATATCACCGTGAAAATCAAGGTGATCCTGCGTGAGATTCGTAAAGACTGCCGTATCAAAGGTAAGCGCGTCGAGCTTTGAGAGCGCTAACGCGTGAGAGGTCGCTTCGATAAACACAAACTCCGCCCCCTCATCTCTCATAAGCGCAAGAAGCCTGTATAGCTCCTCGGGGTCGGGAGTGGTCATATTCGCGAGTGGGTTGCGATTTTTCGAGTCAAGGCGTTTATCGGCGCAAAAGCACCCCACCGTTCCGATAAGTCCGCAACGCTTCCCCGCTCTCTCAAATATTTTTTTGAGTATATATGTTACAGAGGTCTTGCCGTTGGTTCCCGTGACCGCCACAAGCTTCATATCCTTTGCGGGATCACAATACCACGAGTTATAGAGCAAAGCAGCCGCCTGCCTGGTGTTATCAACGTAAATCGTTGCTGCGGCACCACCCACACCCACGTCACGCACTTGCTCTGCCACTATAACCTTGGCACCTCTACCGACCGCATCACCGATATATTCGTGTCCGTCGCGCGTCAGTCCGTTTATACAGATAAACAAACTCCCCTCTCGCGCACATCCCGAATCGGTAACGATGTCGGTAACTTCAATGTTTTCCGCCTCTCGCGGATATTCTATTTTGGCTCTGCCGAACAGCTCCGATACTCTCATATCTGCCTCCGAAGTTTATTTCTTTAAACTTCCTTGGCGCTACTCGCCTAACCCATATAGTCGAGATCCTCGTCGTCTCCCATATGTCTGAACTCAAGAGTAATGACGGTTCCCGCCGCTACTCTGGTTCCTTTCGCTATAGACTGTGAGACAACGACAGGTACGTTCTCTGCCGATACAAAGGGGTTGTTAACTCCCTCAATTCTCACGTTAAGTCCTAAATTCATAAGATATTGATTAGCTGCCACAGAGGTCATTCCCACAAGGTCGGGCACCTGAATGTCGTTTTCGACCTCGCTACCCGCATAGAGAACTATAGTTCCCGTGGACTTGTTTATCTCGCTTCCGCTTGCGGGAAGCTGGGCAGTGACCTTCGCACCTGTTCCGATAACCTTAACCTTAAGTCCCGCCTTCTCAACAAGAGACTGCGCGTATTCAAGGCTATATCCCTTATAATTTGCCACTCTGACGGCGGTGTTTTCAACCTCCTCGGCAGTGTATATCGGCTCAACGCCGTAATAAGGGAGAATATTCTTGAGAGCCGCCGATATATAGGGCGCCGCAACGGTGCTTCCGTAAAGGCTTCCCTTGGTGGGCTCGTCAACTATAATTATTATCGCTATCTCGGGATCGTCCGCGGGAGCAAAGGCAACACAGGAACAGATGTATTTTCCGTCCGAATTCTCGCCCTTTTTCTCCGAGGTACCTGTCTTTGCGGCGACTCGGTATCCCGCAACGTAAGCGTTTTTCGCGCCTCCGTCACCCGCAACACCCTCTTCAAGCACGGTCGCGAGTGTCTCGCAGACCGATTCGCTTACTACCTGTCTCTTGACCTCTGTCTCGTGACGGTATATCACATTCCCCGAATTATCGGAGATGCTTTCAACTATATAAGGAGTAACCAGCGTTCCGCCGTTGGCTACTGCCGCCACAGCGCATATCTGCTGCATAGGGGTTACGTTGAAGTTCTGTCCGAACGCGTAAATCGCGAGGTCAAGCTGACTCATCTCGGACGCAAATATACTGTTCCCCTCACCGGGTAGGTCAATTCCCGTTTTTTCATAATACCCGAAGGCTTTTACATATTTCTGATAATTTTCGATTCCCACTCTCGAGCCAAGCGTCATAAACCAGACGTTGCAGGACTGCTGAAGTCCCTGCGAGAAAGTGAGAGTGCCGTGACCGTGCACCTTGTGACACTTGACCTTGATTCCGTTAACGGGCATATGATATCCGTTACAGGTAAGAGGCTCGGTGAGTGTTACCACCTGCTCCTCAAGTGCCATAGATGAGGTTATTATCTTAAAGGTAGAACCCGGAATATAGCTCTCGGTTATCGCCTTATTCGACCACATAGTCATCAGAAGCTCTCGCGAAAGCTCGTTATACTTCTCTGTATCGGGAGTATATCCGCTGCTGAAAAGCTCCTTTTGAGACAGCTCATCCAGTGTCCACGGGTCATTGAGGTCAAACGGAGAGGAGGTCGCCATAGCGAGTACCGCTCCTGTTTTCACATTCATAACGATTCCGCAGGCTCTGTTCTTCGCCTGTGTCTCGGTGACAGTCTCGGCGAGCTGCTCCTCAAGGAAGCTCTGAATCGTGGTATCGATAGTGGTAGTCAGATTATATCCGCTCACCGCATCGATATAGCTCGAATATTCATACGGCATCTCGTTACCGTACGAGTCTCTCGCGGTGATATAATAACCGTCTATTCCTTTAAGATATTCGTTGTACTGGTATTCCAGTCCGTAAAGTCCTATTCCGTCACTGCTTGTGAAGCCTATCATATGCGCCCCAAGCGTTCCGCCGGGGTAATATCTCGTGCTTTGCGCTTCAAGATAGACCATATTCTCAAGCTTGTAATCCTCTATAAACTGCCTTACTATATCGGCAGTCTCCTCGTTCACCTGTCTCTTTATCGTTCTGTCGAGATACTCGGTATACTCGGTAGCCTGTTTATGAACCTCGTCGTAATCAACGCCGAGTATCTGCGCAAGACCGTATGAGATTATCTCGGCATACTTGGTTTTTGAGTTCTCTCCAAGCTCATTCTGCGCCGAAAGGATTCCCGACGGAGAAATGAAAACTCGGTAGGTGGTTATGTTCGTCGCAAGTACGTCCCCGTTTCTATCGTATATTTTGCCTCTGTCCGCGGGAACGGGCGATTGCGTCGTCATCTGATTTATTACTTTGTTCTGATATTTTTCAAAATCAACAGTCTGTATGAAAAGAATGCGAAGCATAAGCAGTCCGAAAACCGCAAATATCGCTATTCCAAGCCAAAGCGAACGCTTGAGCGCCGAAGAACTAATTCCGCCTGCCATGCCCGTGACTTCTCTCCTTTCCCATTCGGTACAAAGCCGTAATTAATATATGAGAGGTCACCGTCCTTTTATTCGCTGTCAATCAATATCTATCCCGAAAGCATTGAGCAGAGCCGCGAAGCCTACGTTGGTCTCCTCCTGCTCGTATATCTCTATCTCCTCTTCCTCGCCGACCTCGAGATAGGATTTCTGGGCGTATTCCTTGTTTATCATTCCAAGACTTTTTGCCTCTTCCTCTATATCCTGTATATTGTATTTAAGGTCAAGCTGACTCTGAAGCTCTGTTTGCTGTGCTTCAAGATGTGAAATTTTACTATTGAGACTTCCGACCTCGCTCGAGGCGTTTCCTATCATAACCGAACCGCCAACGATAAGTCCGAGAGAAAGCGCGAATGCCGCCATACTTCCAACCGCTCTCGCGGGAATTCTGAACTTACTGCCTTCGCTTCTGCCCTCACGAGGCTCTACAGGGAACCATTTAGTCACGAACGTCTCAATACGTGTTTTTAAGTGGCCCTCCTTTGATGTGCCGTCGGATGCTACGAGCGATTCTCTACCCGCGCTCCTTCTGCCGACAACAGCTCTCTGCTGTCCCGATTTTGCCTCCATAGACTTCTGCGCGTTTCGCAGCGCTATAGGCATATTGTATGTATTTCTGTTTCTGAAGTATCTCACAAAATCATCGGAGGTCATATATCTGCTGCCCTTATACTCGCCGCTGCGGTATTCGTTCGAAATTCCGCTTGCGGGGTCAAAACTGATATAACTGTCAGCACGAGCCGTAATCATATTCGCGGACTCGTTCGCGACCTGCTCTGCCGCGCTTCGTTTGGCGTTCACGCTCACACCTCTGCCGATATATCTGGCGCGAAGCTCTGCCATGCAGCGGTTATAGGAATCGTTAACGTATTTGTCAGCCATTTTTTCTCCTCCGTATTTTTTCTTTATATCAGTAATGTAGTTTTTCAAATCTTCTCTGCCGCGCGAAGCTTTGCGCTTCTTGAACGCGGGTTTTCGTCAAGTTCTTCCTTGCTCGGAAGTATCGGCTTTTTATTCACCAACCTGACACTCGGTTTCTTTCCGCACACGCAGACAGGAAAGCTTCTCGGGCAGGTACAGCCCGAAGCCAACGACGCAAAGGTCTGCTTGACTATTCTGTCCTCAAGAGAGTGGAAGGTGATAACCGCTATCCGTCCGCCCCGTCTCATAAGCTTCTCTGCCGCTCTTATCGCGGGTTCGATAACGTCAAGCTCACGGTTGACCTCTATCCTTATCGCCTGAAAGCTTCTCTTGGCGGGATGATGACCGCCCTCTCTCGCGAAAGCGGGTATCGCACTCTTGATTATCTGCGAGAGCTGCGAGGTGGTCTCTATGGGGGAGAGCTCCCTCTCTCTGACTATCGCCGCCGCGATTGCAGGGGAGAAGCGTTCCTCACCGTATTCAAAAAGTATTCTTTTGAGCTCCTGCTCACTGTATTCGTTCACCACGGTTCTCGCCGTCAGCGAATTCCGTGTATCCATTCTCATATCAAGCGGAGCGTCCGCGCTATAGGCAAATCCGCGTTCCGCGCAATCAAGCTGAAAGGAGGATACTCCCGCGTCTACCAGAAATCCGTCGATTTCCTCTATACCAAGCTCGGCGCATATCTGCTCGAGGTTTGAAAAATTGTTTCTCACGAGAGTAACCTTATCGCCAAACTCCGCAAGTCTCTCTCCCGCCGCTCTTATCGCATCCTCATCCTGATCTATCGCGATAAGTCTGCCGCCCTCAAGCCTTTTTGCTATCTCATAGGAATGTCCGCCGCCTCCGGCGGTTCCGTCTATATATATTCCGTTCGGCTTTATCTCAAGCGCTTCTATGCTCTCGCCAAGCAAAACCGAATAGTGTGAAAACTCCTGCATTTTTATCAGAGACCGAACGATTCAAGAACAGACTTGATATCGTCGAGGTTTTCATCCTCAAGTGTCTTTTCGTAAACCTCTTCCGCCCAAATCTCCGCGTATGCTCCGCATCCGACTACAACCGCACCCTTAACTATCTCTGCGTGTTGAAGCAGTGAAACAGGGAGAACTATTCTTCCCTGCGAATCGGGGGTTGCTTGAGTAGCGTTTCTGTGAAGCGTTCGGAGTATTTTCTCGGAATCACGCCTGTCCATCTTTCGGATAGGCTCAATATATTTATCCCACTCCTCCATCGAGTATACCTGGAGACAGTTGTCGCGAATGCTGCGAACGACCATAAAGCTCTCTCCAAGCTCCTCGCGGTGCTTTGCGGGTATGAACAGTCTGTTTTTGGGGTCAAGTGTATGTCTGAATTCTCCCGATAACATTCTTTCTGTCTCCTTTCTGTGGTTTTTTGTGGGATGCGACCTGTTTTTTAAACACTTTTAAACATTTCGCACCACTTTGCCCCACTTTTGTGGTGTTATTATTATAAATCACTTTATATTTATTGGCAAGAGGAAAAGCAAAAATAATTTAAAAAGATTTCAGTTTTTTTTTCGTTTCCCGAAAATCTTTTTTGTTTTTTCCGATTTTGGAACTATTCTTACTGTTATATCTTTCCTTTTTACATTTATTTACATTTCTTTAAATAAATTACAGTAAAATCAGCGAAAGTTACAGTAAAAAATGCAAATCGACACTCAAATTTTATGGTAATATGTCATAGAAAAACGCTCCACCTCGCACCAGGACAACGCAAAAAAACTCGCAAAAAAGTCTTTTTGGGGAGTTTTCGGAGTTTGGACGTTTCCCGATTTGGTTCGATTTTCCCTATATATAATTATGGTAGAAATCGGCTTTTTTGCCGAAAAGTCGCTTTTTTTGCAAAAATCTATTGCAAAAATATAGATAGTATGTTACAATCAATTAAACTGTTTGTGCTGCGGCATACGCAGATTTTTCTACTTTTATATTTATATGGAGGATTTTATGACAAAGGCAAAAAAAATAACACTTTTGATAGCAGCTGTTGTTATCATCGCGCTTATGGTAGTTGCCGCTGTTACCGCAAAGGACGGAGTTGAAGGAACCTTCTGGTCGCTCTTCCCGCCTGTGATCGCTATCGGACTTGCGCTCATTACAAAAGAGGTATACAGCTCACTATTCATAGGTATTCTGTCGGGCGCTCTGCTCTACAGTAATTTTTCGTTCACAGGAACTATGGACACCCTGATAAATGACGGACTCATCTCCGCAGTTTCGGGAAATGCGGGTATCTTTATATTCCTCGTTGAGCTTGGCGTTATCGTGGCACTTATCAACCACGCGGGAGCCGCAGAGGCTTTCGGTCGCTGGGCAGAAAAGCACATCAAAACAAAGATAGGCGCAATATTCGCGACCTTCGCTCTCGGCGTTCTCATCTTTATCGACGACTATTTCAACTGTCTGACAGTCGGCTCCGTAATGGCACCTGTTACCGACAGTAAGAAGATATCCAGAGCAAAACTCGCTTATCTTATCGACGCGACGGCAGCCCCCGTTTGTATGATAGCTCCCATATCGTCCTGGGCGGCAGCCGTTTCGAGTAACGTAACCCCCGAGGTTGCGGGAGATATGACAGGACTTGAGCTTTTTGTAAGAGCTATTCCCTTTAACTTCTATTCGCTCCTCACGCTCGTATTCATCATAGCAATAGCTATTATGGGCTTTGATTACGGCAAGATGTCGGACTTCGAGATAAAGGCACAGAATGGTGACCTTGGAATTCTCGAAGAGAGCAAGAAAGCGGAAAAAACCGAAGAAAAGACACGCGGCTCTGTTCTCGATATCATCATTCCGATAATCATTCTTATCGTAACAAGCGTTCTCGCGCTTATGTATGTCGGCGGATTCTTCGATCCCGAGCAGCCCGAATTCTACCACAACTTCGTTGACGCATTCGGTAACACCGACGCAACTGTTGGTCTGCCTTGGGGAGGTCTTGTATCTCTCGTTATCATTGTCGTATATCTGCTTTGCCGCCGCCACCTCAATTTCACACAGGCAATGGAAGCAGTTCCCCAGGGATTCATCGCAATGGTACCCGCGATACTCATTCTTACCTTTGCCAACGCGCTCAAGAACACAACAAACCTTCTAGGAAGCGATATATTCGTAAACAATATCATGGAACACGCAAGCGGACTCACAGCTCTGCTTCCCGCGGTAATATTCATTGTCGCTTGTTTTATTGCATTCGCAACAGGAACATCGTGGGGTACATTTGGAATACTCATTCCTATCGTATTGAGTGTATTTGACGCAGGTGATCCCCTGCTCTTCGTTGGAATTTCCGCATGTCTTGCGGGTGCGGTTTGCGGCGACCACTGCTCTCCCATCTCCGACACGACTATTATGGCGTCGGCAGGAGCGCGTTGCAACCATATCGACCACGTATCCACCCAGCTTCCCTACGCCATCACA
>JAFTHJ010000167.1 GCA_017457465.1 Clostridia bacterium
AGTTCAAATCCTTTCAGTATCGGAAAATACCCATTTTTCATCTACAAAATCGAACTAAAAAATTTCGCCCGAAAAAAGCAAAAAAGCCTTGAAAAATCAAGGCTTTTTGCGGCGATATCTTTTTTATCGCCCTTTTATGGCGGGGCAAGAGTGAATAAATTTGAACTCTCCACTCCCTCTCGATGCTCTGCCTGAGCCTCCTCCAGCTCCGCAACATTGACCTCGTAGTCCCTGCGCTTTCCCTTCTTATCGTCGGGCGAATAATTGAAGGTGATGCAGATTCTGTCGCGGAAGACCACCACCTGCCGAATGAGCAGGTCTATCACTTCCTGCTTGAACGCCTCGTTCCTGACCTGCTTTCCCATGAAGTCAGAGAGGAAGTCGTAGTAGTCCTCCTTGGTCAGAGATTCCTCTGCTTTCGCTTTTTCGCAGACTATCTGGTACTTTATCGACTCGACCTCTTCCTCAAGCTCTGTGAGCCTCTGCTTCGTCGTAGAGGTGAATATACCTTGCTCTATAGCCTTCAGTATATTGCTGAGGGCTTTTTCTTTTTCAGAGAGGAGCGACTGCAGGTTTATGACCGCGATGTTCGCCTCCAGCTCCTCTTGGTGTATCTTGTACGCCGCGTCGACTATGTGAGGAATGAAGCCGCCGTTCAGAACCTCACAGCAGACCTCGAAGACCTTGTCCTCGATATCGTCCTTCTTTATAGACGGCATCGTGCATGGGCGAGTATGCTTTTTCTTCTCAAAGCACTTGTAGTAGTGGTAGACCGCACCCGTCTTGCTCGTTCCAGCTTCGCCAGTCATGAGACCGCCGCACTCGCCGCAGACGAGCTTTCCAGACAGCAGGTAGTTCCCGTAGCTCTTCTTCCGAGAGGGAGCGCGCTTATTCTTCTCTATAATTGCATTTACTCTGTCTTTGATATCTTGAGGCACGATAGCTGGGTAGATGTCGTCACCAGCGTATTTTTGCTGTCTGAGCATACGGTAGATAGCCTTCATGTCGAAGAGGTTGCCGCGCTTGTCTCTGACACCCTCTCTGGCGAGCCTCTCCTCGATGTAGCGCGCCGTTTTGCCATCGGCGTAGTCAATATGTACCCCCAGCACCACAGCCGCCTCAGAATCGTTTATAACGGGCTTTTTGTCGACCAAGTCCCAGCCGTACAGGAGGAAGCCTCCCGTGAACTGCTTTTTCTGGCGCGACTCGTTCAGACCGCGCTTGACCTTCTGGGACAGCTCTGCCGAGTAGTACTCAGCCATGCCCTCCAGCAAGCTCTCCAGAATGATGCCTTCAGGCGAGTCTGGGATATTCTCGGTAGCGGACACGAGCTTCACACCGTTGTCTCGGAGTGTCTTCTTGTGGATAGCCGACTCGATGCGGTTACGGGAGAATCGGTCTCCCTTGTATACGATAACATACTGCCACTCTTGCCGAGCGGAGTCTCGAATCATTTTCTGGAACGCGAGACGGTTGTCGTTTGTACCCGTCATGGCGCGGTCTATGTACTCGTCCAGAATAACGAAGCCGTTGTCTCTGGCGAACTTCTTGCAGACGGTGAGCTGACCCTCGATGGACTGCTCGGTCTGGCGCTCGGACGAATATCGAGCATAAATGACCGCCTTTTTCACTTGCGACACCTCCTTTCGTAGTATCAAATACTACTTTGTATAGTGTGGATAACTATGTTGATAACTTGTTGAAAACCTGTGGAAAACTCGTTGAGCGCTCAACAAAATGCAAAAATGCAAAACGAAAAGTTCGTCCGAGTTGCCGTTCCGAAACTGTGTTCATTTTTCGTTCATTTTTGAAGTTGCTTCGAGTTGCGCTTGAGTTGCAACCGACTTGCAAACGAGTTCAAAACACGAAAAGTCCGAAAACCCTTGTGGTGTAAGGCTTTTTGGCTATTCAATTCTAATACATTTGTATAGCATTTGTAAAAGAATTGAAATACAAAACGATACAAATAAAACTAAACTAAAACAAATACAAATTAAAACAAAACAAATAAAAATTCTTCTTGTCAGTCAGTCGGTAAGCGCGCGGAGGCGCACACGAAGGACAGAAAGTGAAAAATGTGGAAAACTTCGTTTTTGGCGCTATCGCGCGAAGAAGGCGAATATGCCGATGCCGAACAGAAGCACCGAGAAATAGAAGGCTATTTGCCAATAGCTCACCTTCTTGCCGTATCGGTTTTCTGCGGCGGTAGGGTCTTCTTCAGAGCGCATCATTAAGAACCATGATAGAGCGGTCAAACCGCCTGTAACGAGTAAATATATGAGCATACAGTATCACTCCCTTGTCGTCACCTTTTCTTCCATTCAAGAGAAACGCCTGCGTCACGCGCGGAGAAGAGTCTTCAGTTTTTGGTTACTGTGCCAGAACCGCTCAGGGCATAGCACGCCCAGTTCTCAGCGGACGGATGCATCTTGTCATAAGTATCTGAATAGCAGAATAAGGAAACAGTCGTTTCACCATATCCCTCTTTGTCGAGCTGAATGTCGTCGCTCCAGTAGTACAGAAGGTCGGATGCAGACACGCTACCGCTGGCTCTCACGGGTAACCACCTGCCGCCTTCGTCCAGAACACACGAAACAGAGGTGTTGGTAAAGATATAGTCCCCCTTTGGCTTTACGGTTATTGTGGCTAAACAGGTAAGGTAATACTTTCCTCTGTGAATAGTGGACTCGTTGTCGGCGACATCCACCTCTCCAAAGGTCACCTCGACAGAAACATACTCCGAGATGTTATCCTTGTTCAAAGTGACTTCTTCAGATTCTGACGAACAGGAGACGAAGCATCCACAGAGTGCGATGCACAGAAGCAAACACGCGAACCTTCTCATGCCTTCTCCTCCAGCAACTCATACGCCTTCGCTAAGAGGGCGTTTTTTCTTTTCATGTCGAGCTTGCCGCAGATGGACAGAAGTTCCTTCTCAATATCGCCGAGCGCCAGCTCTGGAGCGCCGTTGATGGTCACAGGTGCGTGGGTGTTCCCGATGATGCCGTTGTTATTGTGGACGGAATGTACATCGACCACCGAATCTCCCATAAGGCTTGCTACGGTAACGCCGAAATAATCTGCTACCTTCTTTACATTCTCCGCGCGCGGCGGTTTGGTCATAGTCTTCCAGTTTGAGGGTGTGCCCTTTGAAAAACCAAGCGCAAGCGCGAGGGCTGTAATAGATATGCCTCGCTCCCTGCAAAGCTCATTAACTCTGTCGTAAAATGTCATGAAATTGAACCTCCGAAAAAATAATTGAACAAAATTGAACAAAACACTTGACAAGCCAAAAAAATTGTGCTATACTAAACTCGGTTGAACAAAAGTAGGGCAAAAATGAACGATAGAAGCCCTGCGAAAAACACGGCTTTTGGCTTGGTTTGGTTCTATTAAGTTCTGGTGGCACAAAACATTATAGCACCAAACTAAACAAAAGTCAAGAGAAACCAACAAAATTCAGGAGGAGGAAAAATGGAAAAGGAATTTTACACCTGCAAAGAGGTTGCCGCGAGATACGGAGTTTGTGAAGATTCCGTCTGGAGCTGGATAAGAAGCGGCAAGCTCAAGGCTCTTAAAATCGGACGCAACTACCGCATCCGTCGAGAAGACCTTGAAGAGTTCGAGAAGTCCAAGTAACTAAATAAGG
>JAFTHJ010000168.1 GCA_017457465.1 Clostridia bacterium
CTCTCTCGTCTTGCCGTTACCTATTCCCTTGTCCTTAAGACGGGAAAGCGACGGAAGAACGTCAACGGGAGGCATATATCCCTTACGGTACATCTCACGCGACAAAATGATCTGACCCTCAGTGATATATCCCGTAAGGTCGGGAATCGGGTGTGTCTTATCGTCCTCGGGCATAGAGAGAATCGGAATCATAGTGATAGAGCCCTCGGAGCCCATCTTTCTTCCCGCTCTCTCGTACATAGTCGCGAGGTCGGTATAAAGATATCCGGGGTATCCTCGTCTGCCGGGGACCTCCTTACGCGCCGCCGAGACCTCACGCAGAGCCTCCGCGTAGTTCGTGATATCGGTGATGATGACAAGCACGTGCATATCGCACTCAAACGCAAGGTATTCCGCCGCTGTCAGCGCCATACGGGGAGTTGAAATTCTCTCGATAGCGGGGTCGGAGGCGAGGTTTATAAACAGAACGGTTCTGTCTATAGCGCCCGTTTTCTTAAAGTCCGAGATAAAGAAGTCGGCTTCCTCGAAGGTGATACCTACCGCCGCGAAAACAACGGCGAACTTCGAGTCGGAATTACGCACCTTTGCCTGACGCGCTATCTGTGCCGCGAGGTTTGCGTGGGGAAGTCCCGAGCCCGAGAATATCGGCAGCTTCTGTCCTCTTACAAGGGTATTAAGACCGTCGATGGTCGATATACCCGTCTGGATAAACTCCGAGGGGTAGAATCTCGCCGCGGGGTTTATCGGAGTTCCGTTTATATCAAGGGATTTTTCGGGGATTATCTTTGCTCCGCCGTCAGTAGGCTCACCCATACCGTTAAAGACTCTGCCGAGCATATTGGGAGAGACGGGAAGCTCAACGCTGTGTCCCGTAAATCTGACCTTACTCTGGGCGAGGTTAAGTCCCGCGCTCGACTCGAAGAGCTGAACCAGCACGTTTCTGCCGTTGACCTCAAGCACACGGCAACGGCGGATATCGCCGTTGGGAAGCTCTATCTCTCCAAGCTCGTCGTACTTGACTCCCTCGACCTGCTTTACGAGCATCAAAGGTCCTGCGACTTCTTCAATTGTTCTGTATTCTCTTATCATATCGGCACCTCAATCATTTGTCCGCGTTAGCCACGAGAAAATCGAGCTGCTCGGTTATCTCGGCTTCTATCTTGGCGTATTCGGTCTTGTATTTATCGTAGGGAACTGCCTTCGCGCGTCCTATCTTCTCTCTTACGGGAAGCTCGGAAATGCTTTGGATATCCGCGCCCGAAGCGAGTGCGCGTCTTGCCTTTTCGTCAAAGGAGAATATAAGCTCTATGAGAGCGTTCTGCTTGTCGAGGTGAGTAAAGCTGTCATCCTCCTCAAAGGCGTTCTGCTGCAAAAAGTCCTCTCTTATGGATTGAGCCACCTCGAGCGTCATTCTGTCGTCAGCCGAGAGGGCATCGACGCCTACGAGCTTGACTATTTCCTGAAGCTCGTTTTCATTCTGAAGTATCTTGAGCAGCTTACCCGTGTTATCCATCCAGTTCTTGGATACGTTTTCCGAGAACCATCCGCTCAATCTGTCGCGGTAGAGCGAGTAGGAGTTGAGCCAGTTGATAGCGGGGAAGTGACGGCGGTACGCGAGTGAGGAATCAAGTCCCCAGAATACCTTTACGATACGGAGAGTTGCCTGTGTTACGGGTTCGGAGATATCACCGCCCTGCGGCGATACCGCTCCAATAGCCGAGAGAGCGCCCTCTCTTCCGTCGCCGCCGAGGCAGACGACCTTTCCCGCTCTCTCATAGAATTGAGCGAGACGGCTGGTGAGATATGCGGGATATCCCTCCTCACCGGGCATTTCCTCGAGTCGTCCCGACATCTCTCGCAGAGCCTCTGCCCAACGGGAGGTCGAGTCGGCTATAACCGCTACCGAATATCCCATATCTCGGTAATACTCCGCGATAGTTATACCCGTGTATATAGATGCCTCTCGCGCCGCAACGGGCATATCCGAGGTGTTCGCGATAAGCACTGTTCTCATCATAAGTGATTTGCCTGTTCTGGGGTCCTTAAGCTCGGGGAATTCAAGCAGAACGTCTGTCATTTCGTTTCCGCGCTCTCCGCAGCCGATATAGACCACGAGGTCAACGTCGCTCCATTTAGCAAGCTGGTGCTGAACAACTGTCTTTCCCGAGCCGAAAGGACCGGGAACGCAGGCGGTACCGCCCTTTGCTATGGGGAAGAGCGCGTCTATAACTCTCTGTCCCGATATCATAGGCTCAACGGGGGGAAGCTTCTTTGCGTAGGGACGCGCGACACGCACGGGCCACTTTTGCATAAGAGTTATCTCCTCGATAGTTCCGTCCTCAAGCTTGAGCTTACCTATTCTGTCGGTAACTCTGAAGTCACCCGAACGAAGCTCGACTATAGTACCCTTCTTTCTCGGGGGGACGAGTATTTTATGCTTGATTACGTCGGTCTCCATTACCGTTCCGTAAACATCGCCCTCGGAAACTCTGTCTCCGAACGCGAGATTTGCCTCGAAGTGCCAGACCTTATCTCTGTCGAGAGAGGGGACCTCGATACCCTTGGTGATATTCGAGCTGCATTTAGCTCTCATTGCCTCAAGAGGGCGCTGGATTCCGTCGTATATGTTTGTGAGAAGTCCGGGGCCGAGCTCAACCGAGAGGGGGGCTCCCGTGGAGACAACGATGTCTCCTCTGCCTATTCCCGCGGTCTCCTCGTATACCTGAATAGAGGCGCGGTCTCCGTGCATTTCTATGATTTCTCCGATCAGATGCTTATCTCCGACTCTGACCACGTCGAACATATTGGCTTCGCGCATACCCTCGGCGATGACCAGAGGGCCAGAAACCTTAAGAATTTTTCCTTGAATCATATCTACTCCATAAATAAGAATTTATTTTACGGTTCAGTCGTTTTTGAAAAGAATGTCAGCTCCGACGGCACGTTCGACCGCGGTTTTGATATTTGCCATACCGTAGCCGTTACCTCCCGTAACACCGGGAATGACGGTTATGGCGGGGAGGGGGAGATCCTTGTATTTCGCGATATC
>JAFTHJ010000169.1 GCA_017457465.1 Clostridia bacterium
GCCCACGCTATACGGAAGTCGAGAATGATTCCACCCTCAAGACGAATGAAGGCTGCCGCGAAATCGTCAACTCCGAAGAGCTTGGAATATTTCTCCGCGTTCTTACCGTATCCGCAATACTTGGAATCGGTTCCGAAGAAAGATGACTTATATCCCGAAACAGTCAAAGGCTTGGGATAACCGAGCGCGTTAAGAACCATATCGAGAGAGTAGCATCCGATATCTCCGAGTGCGCCTATTCCCGCTGTGTCCTTTTCGATAAAGGTCGTTCCGTGAGGCGTGGGGATTCCGCGTCTGCGTCCGCCGCCCGTCTGGATATAATAGATATCTCCGAGCTCACCCGACTGAACTATCTTCTTTATCATCTTCATATTTTCATCGAATCTGGGCTGGAAGCCTATAGAAAGCACCTTGCCGCTTGCCTTCTCCGCCTTCATTACCTCAACAGCCTCGTCGAGAGTTACGGTAAAGGGCTTCTCAAGAAGAACGTGAACGCCCTTGTTTAGCGCGTATATAGCGGGCTCCGCGTGCTGACAGTTGTAAGTACAGATTGAAACAGCGTCAAGAGCGAGGCTCTCGTCGTCAAGCATCTCCTTGTGTGACGCGTAATCGGTCTTTGCTCCATCAACTCCGAATTTTGCAAGGAATTTAGCCGCCTTACCGGGGATTATATCCGCCGCAGCCACTATTTCCACGTCGGGCTGATTCAAAAACGCCTTGATATGGGATTCAGCTATCCAGCCGCATCCGATAATACCTACTCTTACCTTTTTGGTGGTGTCTACCGCCGCGCCCTCTGCCTTCGCGGCAAAATCGTTAAGTCCTGCCATTGATTTATCTGCCATAACAGTTTCCATCCTTTCGTTTTTGTCTTTTATTAATAGCCGAGAGTCTTGAGATACTCTCTGCTCTTTTCAATGCACTCGAGAGGCTTAAGTCCCATAGAGGGGTTATCCTGCTCGACTATTACCCACTGCGCTCCTGCCTTCTCACTTGCCTCAAGTATAGCGGAGAAATTCTGAAGTCCGCTTCCAACAGGGCGGAACTCAAAGTTGCTCGGACGTGTGGGAGCCTTCTTTTCGATTCCGATAAGCTCGTACATATCGTCAGACTTCTCACCGAAGAAATCCTTGAGGTGAACGACAGGACATCTGCCCGAATACTTCATTATATAATCTGCGGGATTTTCTCCGCCGATATTTACCCAACAGGTATCGAGCTCGGTTTGGAGCAGGTCTGCGGGAACTTCTTCGTAGAGGATATCGAGCGCGTATTTGCCGTCTATCTTGAGAAATTCGAAATCGTGGTTGTGGTAAAGCAAAGTGATACCCAGCTTGTTAGCCACAGCACCGATAGTCTTTATATTTTCAATAACCTCGGGGAACTTGTCGGTTCCGGGACGGTACTCCGCCGTGAGGTAAGGAACCGCAACGAACTTAACTCCTATCTCGGCATACTGTGCCAGAACACCCTCGGGGTCAGCAACCATATCGAGGTAAGGAACGTGAGCCGATATCGGAACAAGTCCGAGCTCGTCACACATTTTCTTGATATCCGCGGGGGCGTATCCGTAAAGTCCCGCAAACTCAACTCCGTCGTAGCCCATCTCCTTTATTTTGCGGAGAGTTCCGAGCAGGTCGCTCTTGGCTTCGTTTCTTACAGAATAAACTTGAACTGCAACAGGTAAAGACATAATCAAACCTTCCTTTCGACGAAGACTCAAGTCTTCGAATATTTTATCTGCTTTAATTATAAGACAAATATTCGTGTCGTTCAAGTCATTTTAGCATTATTTAAAGACAAATATTGCTATATTTCATTTTCAAAGCACCGACCTTACCGCCTCAAATATGCTCTCCGCCACACTTTCTATATCGGCAGAGGCGTCTATTATCTCTATTTTGTCTGTTGCTCTCATATCCTTGATAACACTCATAAACGAGCTTCTCACACGCGTGAGCATTTCCGTATTCTCATAAATTTCAGTGCTTTCCCTACCCCTGCTTATCCGCCTCATACTCTCCTCGGGAGTGAGGTCGAGAAACAGACAAATATCGGGGTGTCTTATCTCGGGGCAATTCGCGTTAAGATTTTTTACCCAACCGTAATCTATAAGGCTTCCCTGATATGCCAGAGTCGAATAATAATATCTGTCGCAGATTATGTAAGTCCCATCTGTGAGAAGCTTCTCAATGCCGCAATTTTTGTCCACGTTATGAGCAACTCTGTCAAGCGTGAACATCAGAGCTATCTCACAGTCGCTCTTTTTCACCTTACCGCCAAGCACCTCACGAAGTGCCTTTCCCGATGGAAGCTCGGTAGGCTCCGCGGTCACCGCCACTTTCTTTCCCATAGCCTCGAGTTTCTGCGCCAAAAGATTCACCTGTGTGGTCTTTCCCGCTCCGTCTATTCCCTCAAAAACAATAAAACGCCCTCTGTTCATTGTCAATTCTCCTTTGTATTTTCAAGTCTTACCGATATTTCTCCGCCCGACAGTCTTTTGGTGCTTCCGTCATCAAGAGTGACTATCAGGCAACCGAGCGCGTCAATCTCACGAGCGACCGCCGATGCCGTTACTCCGTTCTCGGTAAAGCTTATCCTTTTGCCTATAACGAGCGAGTGAGCGCGGTAATATTCCATAAGCTCCCCCCTCGACGGTTCGTTCCAATACTCAACGAGCCTGTCCGCAATATTTGACGCAAACGCGTTCCGCAATCCCCGCTCGGGAAATACCGACACGGCTATCCCGTCAAGCTCACTCGGAAAGGTCTCGGTATACAGGTTGATTCCGATGCCAACGAGAGCAAATCTCTTTCCGTCAGAAGTGCCAAAGGACTCGCAGAGTATCCCACACGCCTTTTTGCCACCGACATACACATCGTTCACCCATTTTATCTCGGGAGTTACTCGGCATAGCTTCTCTATCGTCTGTGCCACCGCCACCGCCGATGCCGTGGTCAGCGCGACCGTCTCGCAAAAGCTCTCCTTTGCCTCGGCAAGAAATGACATATAAAGTCCCGTCCCCGGGGGGGAATAAAAGCTTCTGCCAAGTCTTCCTCTCCCCGCGCTCTGTGAGTCGGCTATTATGAGTGCGGGGACGCTCATTCCCCGCTCCGCCTGTCGCCTCGCCTCACTGTTTGTGGAGTCAAGCTCGTCGAAAAGACTTATTCTGATGCTGTTTTTCATAGCCTCGCCTATTTTCTCGGCGCAAAGAGGCTCCGCGGTAAATCCGTCTGACATCCCCGACATAGCTCCACTCCCCTTCCAAAAAACATTCTCGCAGTCCGATAGATTTAGTATAACACACAGTATCATCTTTTTCAAGATTATTTTTATATTATTAATATTATAACGTATTGCAAAAAGCGCATTTGTGTGCTATAATTAGTATGGATAGTATTATCCGAAAGTGTGTCTTATTACAGGAAACGGAGAAATGGCGTGAGATATATTCTGGCATCAAAGTCCCCGCGAAGACGGGAAATACTCGAAAATATAGGTCTTGATTTCACGGTAATTACCGCGGATACAGACGAGACCTGTGAGCTGACAGACCCCGAGGAGCTTGTCCGTGAGCTTTCCTTGCGAAAGGGACAAGCAGTGGCGAATATGCTCTCCGAGAGAGGTGAGCTTTGTGAGGACGATATAATAATCGCCTCCGACACCGTCGTGGAATGCGAGGGTGAGATACTCGGAAAGCCCCGCGACCGAGCCGATGCTATCAGAATGCTGAAGCTACTTTCGGGTAACCGACACCGTGTTCTCTCCGGCGTTGCGCTCATCCGCGGCGGACGCCCGTTCGTCGCCTGCTCCGAAACCTTTGTTTATTTCGACGAGATAGAGGAAGCAGATGCTCTGAAATATATCGACAGCGGCGAACCGTTTGACAAAGCGGGGGGATACGGTATTCAGGGATACGCGGGTATCTGGGTAAAAAAAATAGACGGATGCTATTTCGGCGTGGTCGGACTCTCTGTCAACACGCTCGACAAGCTTCACAGGGATTGCACGGGACACTCCCTGATATAAAATCACGGTAGCTTTACTTTAAAATCTTCGGGAAAGGAGGATACGTTATGCCGAAAATACTCGGTGTTGACCTTGGCACCGCCAACACCTTCATATACATGAAAGGCAAAGGAATAATTCTTCGCACACCGTCAGTCGTAGCGATAGACAGAGACACGCGCGACGTGGTGGCTGTAGGACGCGCGGCAAGACGTATGCTCGGTAAGACTCCCGAGGGAATACTCGCCTACCGTCCGCTCAAAAACGGCGTAATAGCCGATTTTGACGTGACCGCAAAAATGATAAGAACATTTTTTGAGATGACAGAAACGATATCCTTCTTCAGCCGTCCCGTGGTGATAGCCTGTATCCCATACGGTGTCACCGAGGTCGAAAAAAGGGCGGTCGAGGACGTGCTGTTCGAAGCGGGAGCGCGTTCGGTCGCGCTTATCGAGGAGCCGCTCGCGGCGGCTATAGGTACGGGACTTAAGGTCGGCGGACCGAGAGGCAGTATGATAGTCGATATCGGAGGCGGAACCACCGAGGTGGCGGTAATGAGCCTCGGAGGCATAGTCGCTTCCCGCTCGGTACGCACCGCGGGAGACGCGCTTAACGAAGCAATAGTAAATTATCTGCGGAGCGAAAAGAGCATCCTTATCGGAGACGTAACCGCGGAGCATCTCAAAATAAGCATAGGCTCGGCTCACCCCAGTGCCGACGTTCAGGGGCGCTTCGAGGAGGTCTTTGGCAGAGAGCTGCGAACAGGACACGCCTCGTCCGCGATAATAACCTCGGCAGATACGCGCGAGGCAATGAGCGATGAGCTTCAGGAAATAATTCGGGCGATAAAAACAACTCTGGAGGACACGCCCCCCGAGCTTTCCTCCGATATATACGACAACGGAATCACCATAACGGGCGGCGGAGCGCATCTGCGCGGTATCGGTACGCTGATACGAGCCAAAACGGGAATACGCGTCAATCTCGCCCCGAACCCATTCGAGAGCGTCTGCAAAGGAATCGGGCGAGTTATCGAGAGCGAGAAAATGCGCGGAGATATACTTAAATACCGAGGAAAATAACAGCTCCGGCTTAAAAATAAATCACCAATAAACGGAGAAGAAAGATGAACGAAGAAAAGGATATCAAAAATACAGAAGTAATGTCAGAGGAGAGGGCTTCAACCGAAGCCTCTGTGACAGAAAAGGGTGAGAATCAAACCGAGAACGCAAAATCCGCACCCGCCCTGCCCCCTCATAAGGAATACGCCAGACGTATGCTGAAATTTCAGAGCTACTATATGAATCTGCTGGGCTGTGTTGGAGCCGCCGCAGCGCTCGGAATAGTTATAGCGGTAGCCTACAACGTCATTATCGGCGCCTGTCTCGCCATTCTCTGCGCGATAATCTACAGTGTGTTCACCTACGACGAGATGCTCAAGGGCCTCGGAATAGGATATAAGAGCGTAGAGGGCGGAATAAAGGTAACTGCCGTCAGAGCGAGATACGGAGAGGTCATCTGGATACCCTCGAGCCTTATATGGTTTGATATTGTGGCTATCGGAGACCGAGCCTTTGAGTCCGACAAAAACAGTGAGCTCAAAAAGGTCTTTCTGCCCAAAACCCTTAAGAGCATAGGCTCGGATATCTTCTTTGGGTGCGAGAGCATCTGCGAGATATATTTCGAGGGCACAGAACAGGAATGGGAGCAGATAGAAAAAGAGACAGACCTCACACCGTACAAGGTCATTTTTGAGGCAAAGTATCCCCCGATACCGAAAAAGAAGAAAAAGAGCGCCCCTAAAAAAGAGGCGTAAGAAATCATAAAACGCATAAAACAGAAAGGAGACGCTATGAAATTTTACAAGTCGAAATTTTTTATAATATGTGTCGCGGTAGCGATAGTGCTTGTTCTCGTTCCGTCCGCACTTTCTGTTTTTGGGTATACAGACCTCGTCAGAAGCGGTCTGAAAACCATTGCGAAGCCATTTGAATGGTGCGGCTCAAAGGTTTCGGGCGCTGTCTCGGGCTTTGTTTCGGTGTTCACCGAATACGATAAGCTCAAGGAGGAAAACGCGGCGCTTCGCGAGGCGCTTGAAAACGCAGAAAACGAGGCTTATGAGAGGGAGGTAGTCCAAGCCGAGAACGATTGGCTCAAGAGCTATCTCAAGGTCAAAACAGACTACCCCGAGTTCGCCATAACCGACGCGACGATAGTTTCGCGTCAGGCGGGTAACTACGCCACAGTGCTTACGCTCAACCGCGGAACCGTTCACGGAATAAAGCGGAATATGTCGGTAATAACCGCCGACGGAGTTTTCGGATACGTGAGCGAGGCGGGACTTGACTGGTGCAAGGTAGTAAGCCTTGTCGAGACGGCAAGTTCGGTGAGCGCTTACACCGACAGAACGGGGACGGTCGGCGTCGTCGAGGGCGATAGTCTGCTCCGCGAGGACGGACTCTGCCGAATGACCTATATCGACGCATCTGCCGACATCAAGGTCGGAGACAGAGTATACACGGGCGGAAACGGAAAGATATATCCCGACGGTCTGCTTATCGGAACCGTCACCTCGATAGAAGCGGACGAATATTCGAGAACTCTTGTGGCGCATATCGAACCCGCCGTTGATTTTTCCGACATCAACGCCACCAACAAGGTTATGATAATAACGGGATACAACACTACGGGAGGAAGCAAAAATGAGACCTCGCCGCAGGAATGATATAAACCGCGAAGCCATAATAAAAAGGATTCTCGTCTGGGGAGCGACGCTTTTTATTCTCGCGGTAGCTCAATGCTCCTTCTTTACGGGACTCACATTTATACCCGCCGTTCCGAATATAGTTCTCGGTGCGGTTGCCGCGATATCTGTTTTTGACACACAGCGCACTGCCGCCGTATGCGGAATCGCGGGCGGATTTCTTTGCGACGCGCTCGGCGGCTCGGGAATCTCCCTCTCGCCTATCGCGCTTTTTCTCGTGGCGATAGTATGCTCCGAGCTCTCCAAAAAGCTTATCCCAAGCTTTCTCACGTGGTCAGCCCTCCTTATCCCCGCGTCTCTCGTCGGAGCGGTCTTTACCCTCATAAACATCTCGGTCTCGTTCGGGCGCCCCGCATTCGGCTACCTGCTCAAGAGCGTACTGCTCCCCGAGCTTCTTATGACGGTATTATTCTCTCTCCCTCTGTTCTTTATAGTCAAGCTCTGCGCCCGTCTTGTCGACGCCAAGAGCAAATTTAAAATATAAGTCGGAATTCAACCCAAAAATATTCAGGAAAGGCAGGTGCTTACGTTGAAAAAGAGCTTTAACAGTACAGCGAGATATATCTCTGTTCTTTCTGTTTTTGTCGTGGTTATGCTCGTTTACGTTGTAGTACTTGCCGTGATACAGGTAAAGGGCGCAAAGAGTCCCGTGGAGGAAAATCCCGCGGCATACACGAGGACGGTGACAGTCTCGGGGCTTCGCGGCGAGATTTACGACCGCAACGGAGTCCTGCTGGTTGGAAACAGCACCAGCTATGACCTGATTCTCGAATACGGCGCTATCCCCGATACCACCTCCGAGCTTAACCGAGTGATACTTGAAATATTCGAGGCGATAGAGGCGACAGAAAGCGAGGACAAGCTCTGTGAGGACTACTATATCTTCCACGGAACCTATCCCCGCCTTCATTATTTGGAAGAGGTGACCTACAGTAATTCCCCCGAATACGAATACCTTGCCGAGATTCTTGACGCGAACGGGATTGAGGAGCCGCAGACCGTCGAGGAGCTTGAGGAAGCTCTCGACAAGCTGGTAGATATATTCATATCGAAATACAAGCTTGACCCCGCGCTCTATTCTCCCTCGGAGATAACCACGCTTTTGCGGGTAAGATACGGTATGGAAAGAATAAAATTCGGAGTCTATCAGCCCTATACCATAGCCTCCGATATCGATATGGAGCTTGTCTCATACATAAAGGAGGCAAACATTGAGGAGGCTACTCTCAAGGTAAGCTCCGAGAGGCATTACGAATACCCAGGCTACGCCTCGCATATTCTCGGCAGACTCGGAAAGATTCAAGCAGAAGATGCCGATTATTATACCAAACTCGGATATCCCCTTGATTCCTATGTCGGAACCTCGGGCTGCGAAAAGGAATTCGAGGAAGCGCTCCACGGTCAGGACGGCACTATGGAAATAAGCTATGACGCCGACGGAAATATAATAAGTGAGGAATATATAAAACAACCGATAAGCGGAAATGACGTATATCTGACGATAGATATTGAGCTTCAGATAGAAGCCGAGGACAGCTTGAGAGACACAATAAATTCTTCCTCTCTTCCCTACTCGGAGGCGGGAGCCGTCGTCGCGCTTGACCCGAATAACGGCGATGTACTCGCGATAGCCTCTTATCCTACATACGACCTGACGCAGTTCGGAAGTCAGGAATATTTCAATTCTCTTTTGGAAAACCCCGCAAATCCCCTATTCGACAGGGCGCTCCTCGGAGAATATGCCCCAGGCTCAATATATAAGCTCGGCTCGGCTCTCTCGGCACTTGAAAACGAACAAATAAACCGCTCGACAGAAATAAATTGCTCTAAAATATATCCTCACCTGCACAATCCCACCTGTCTCGGAACTCACGGAGATATCAATGTAATAAAGGCGATAGGCGTGTCCTGTAACTGCTTCTTCTATGAAATCGGTATGCAAATGGGAATCGATAAAATCAGCCAGTACACTACAGGACTCGGTCTCGGCGTTCCAACGGGAATAGAGCTTCCCGAAAGAACGGGAACCGTGGCGGGAAGTAAATTCCGCGATGAAAACGGACTCACACCTTGGGGACAGGGTGACGACCTCTCGGCGGTTATCGGTCAGTCCGACCATACCTATACCCCGCTTCAGCTCGGCGTTTTTGTCTCCTCGATATCCAACGGCGGTGACAGATATAACGCCCACCTGCTCCATTCGGTCAAGAAGTTTTATACAGGCGAGACGGTGTTTGAGTACACCCCGACGGTGTTGAATACAGTTGAGTTTTCACAAACCACATATGACACACTTATAGACGGTATGAGACAGGTTATCCTTGAAAGTCCGAACCTCGTGGGATATTTCGACGATGTCGGCGTGACCGTCGGCGGCAAGACAGGTACGGCAGAGGTCAGCGGAAAGAAGGATTTTGCTCTGTTCGCGGGTGTCGCTCCGCTTGATAACCCCGAGATAGTCGCCGTATGCGTCCTTGAGGAGGGGGTCAACGGAAGATACGCCGCCATCCCCGTGTCGGATATATTTAAGAAATATTTTGTAAAAATTTTTTCAGACGGATAATATATTTATTTTGCAAAAATGCAATTCATCTAAAAAGCATCCAGAAGAATAAAATCATCAAAGGAGAAAAAAATGAACAACAACGAAACCAATGGTAAAAAAAGTGACAAAACAAAAGAAACCATTTCTAATGTTTTGAAAAAAACATCCGAAGCTAGTAAAAAAGCAGCCAAAGTACTTTCCGAAAAAGTAAAACAAGATTCTCACGATAGAAAAATAAAAAAATATAAGCCTTTGTTTTTGAAGGAGTTTAAAAGCAAAAACTTCAATATTCCTAATATTATAAAGATTGTAGACGATGCTGTAAGACGTGATATTGATGTTTGCGAGGGAGCAATCGGTTGGACGAAAGTTGTTAAGGGAACAGAAGTATTATATTTATATGACGAAGCCGTACAAGCTAGTGGAATAGAGTTCATTCCAAACGTAGGATGCGATCAACTATATTATGTAGACCATTTTGACCGAAAAAGATTTATTAAAGTTGATTGTATTTTCGAGCGAGCACACAGCGAAAAGTTAGCAGAACTAGAACGAATCGCATTTTCTCTCGGTGCAAAAAGTTGCTTAATTGAAATAGATGAATCAAATTTAGACTCATTTGAACAAACGAAAAGGGCGAACACTAATAATACAACAAAAAAATCTGTTCAAGCCAAGAAGTCTGAACTTTCGACAAAATCTGATATTGACTTCACGCGAAAAGCGGAAACTGTCACCACTCAAAAAAACACACGAAGCGGAACAACAAGAATAAATTTCGACGGTAGCAATACGCCAACTCGTCCTACACTAAAATGGTTTGCAAATGATGATATTATAAAAAACCTAATCGAAATGAGATGTAATGGAAACAATTCAGTTCGTTCAAGAATTTTGACATTAGAAGGTTCTACTTCGGCTACTATGTCCCAAAGCATAGCCTACACAATAGACTATATACTCGCTTCAGAAGCTAAATTAAATGCTCCTAAAGTCACCGCCTCTCAAATAAACAAAAGCACCGTTTCTTTAACTACAAAAGCCATAAAAGAAAGCAATAGCAGACTAATTTTCGAACTAGAATTCTAACCACTTACATACCAAATCGCGCCGCAGATTCTTCGCTCTCTCAAGAATGACGGCGGCGCTTGTTTAAAAAGCAAAGAGTTAAAAAGCAAATATAAACAAATTTACCTTTTTGTACAAAATAATAACATTCTTTTAAAAAATTATGATATCACTATTGACAAAACTGCGCCAATCCTATATAATTATACTGTGCTGATATAAAGCATAATTTGCGAAAGGAGGCTTTACCATGTCTGATAAACTCGTTCGTTTTCTGTTGACTTTCTTTTTGGGTTGGATAGGAAGTATCATTATTAACCACACTTCCCTTAAGCCCCAGGGTTACACCTCTAGAACGCTGGCCTACGCGTTCCTTTCTATGGTTACGTTTGGAATATACGGCCTTGTTGCTTCTATCTGCAACCTCACCTTTGATCCCGCAAAGGTAAAGAATATAGGTTACAAGAAGGACTAATCCTAACCTATTGATGCTACATAAAAGCGCAATCGCAATTTTTGCGGTTGCGTTTTTTCTCTTAAATAAGATTTAAATAACATTGCTGTTTTCGACACATTTTCCTTGCTTTTTTTACAAAAGTATGATAGAATATATCGAAGCGTGATTTTTCGGAAGGGAGGAATAATTATGGCACCGAATAAAAAAGCGCCCCAAAAAATAATAGCGCAGAATAAAAAAGCGTGGCACGATTATTTCGTCGACGAAAAATACGAGGCGGGTATCGCGCTTTACGGTACCGAGGTCAAAAGCGTCCGTATGGGGGCAGTCAACCTTAAGGAATCCTATTGCACGCTGCGAAACGGCGAGCTTTTTATCGTCGGAATGAGAATAAGCCCCTACGAAAAGGGCAATATTTTCAACCGAGACCCTATGCGCGACAAAAAGCTGCTTATGCATAAGCGAGAGATACTCAAGCTCGGCGGACTTGTGGCACAGAAAGGGTATACCCTCGTTCCCCTCTCGCTCTATTTTTCGGGCAAGAATGTCAAAGCCGAGATAGGACTCTGCCGAGGCAAGAAGCTTTACGATAAGCGCGACTCGGACGCAAGGCGAGAAGCAGACCGCGAGATGGACAGACGAATGAAAGACTCATCGCACTATAGCGACTGACATTTTGATTTTCAATTTCGCCCTTACCTTTTCACCTTTCACTCTTCACTTTTACCTTAAATACGGGCCCGTAAAGGTTTCGACGGGGATTTTGAGGTATGATAAGCGGGTAGAGCCGGGCAACCTCTTAAACTGCCTAAATTAAAAATTAAACGCTAACGATAAAGTAGCAATGGCTGCCTAACGGCAGTGCCGCGGCATAAATGCCGCCCGTTCCTCCCGAGAGTATCGCGGCTCGGGACTGAACGTCAAGTA
>JAFTHJ010000170.1 GCA_017457465.1 Clostridia bacterium
CACCCCGAGTATCAGGGCACGTTTCTCACAGACGAGGGATATGTCAAGATTCTGGAGTGCGCAAAGGAATACGACCTTATAGTAGTCACACACTCGGGCGTCGACGGTGCTTACAGAGATATGCCTGTACGCTGCACACCGAAACTCGCCAAGGAGCTTATACGCAAGGTTCCCCACTCCAAATTCGTTCTGGCACACTACGGAGCGAACGAAATGTTCCCCGAGGTGCTTGACGAGCTTTGCGGAGAGGACGTTTATTTTGATACGGCGTATATTTTGCGTTTTATTGACGAAAAAACTTTTAAGGATATATTGGCGCAACACGGAGAGGACAGAATTCTTTTTGCGACAGACTCACCGTGGAGCAGTATCAAGGGTGATGTGGAAATTATAAAATCATTTAATCTTAACAAAAATACAGAGAAGAAGATATTCTGCGAAAACGCAAGAGGTCTTCTCGGAATATAGGTAATAATATGGGATACAATCAGAAAATGTTCGGGCTTGGAAGCAAACGCTCGATTATAAGAGAAATATTTGAATACAGTAAGGCGAGAGCCGCGGAGATAGGTGCTGAAAAGGTATTTGATTTCAGCCTTGGAAACCCCAATGTTCCCGCCCCCGCAGAGGTTAACGATACTATTCGTGAGCTTCTTGACACTGAAAACTCCGTGCTTCTTCACGGATACACCTCGGCACAGGGAGACGCCGGTGTGAGAAAGATAATAGCCGACAGAATAAATGAAAAGTTCGGTGTCGGTATATCTCCCAACCTCATTTATATGACATGCGGAGCGGCAGCATCGCTCTCAATATGCCTCAAGGCGGTCATTGAGGAGGGCGAGGGTGATGAGTGTATCGTATTCGCTCCCTTCTTCACCGAATACAGAGTCTTTATTGAGAACGCGGGTGGAAAGATAGTAGTAAGCCAACCCGAAGAAAAGACATTTCAGGTCGATATAGCAGATTTTGAGAGTAAGATAACCCCCTCCACAAAGGCGGTTATTGTAAATTCTCCCAACAATCCGAGCGGCGTTGTTTATTCAGAAGAGACAGTCAAGGCGCTTTGCGAGGTACTCCAGAGAAAATCAAAGGAATACGGAAAGGTGATTTACCTTATCGCCGACGAGCCTTACAGAGAGCTTGTTTACTCGGATGTAAAGGTTCCCTATCTTATGAATTATTACAGCAATACCCTCGTTTGCTACTCCTTCTCGAAGTCGCTCTCGCTTCCCGGTGAGAGAATAGGATACATAGCTGTTTCCCCCACGATGGAGGACGGAAGCAATATCTATCTCGCTGTCTGCGGCGCGGGAAGGTCACTCGGATATGTTTGCGCTCCCAGCCTTTTCCAACAGGTTATCGCGCGTTGCATAGACGCAAAGGTCAATGTTGAGGCATACCGCGAGAACAGAGACCTTCTTTATAACAACCTCACCGCTTACGGATACGAGTGTGTAAAGCCCGACGGCGCTTTCTATCTCTTTGTAAAAGCGCTTGAGGACGATGCTTACGCATTCTATGAGAGGGCAAAGACACACGAAATACTTGTGGTTCCCTGCGACGACTTCGGTGTCAAGGGCTATGAGAGAATAGCATATTGCACCTCGAAGCAGACCGTTCTCGGAGCTCTCCCCGCTTTTGAGGCGTTAGCTAAAGAATACAAGTCTTAAATCAAAAACAAAACGCCGCTATCACGGCGTTTTGTTTTTGATATTATAAAAATAACCTTTAGCTATTGATTTTTTTGAGCTTTTATGTTAAACTTACTTATATATTTTATTTTGTAAGGAAATGCTATGAATTTATGTGACATAAAGACCATCAGACAACTGATGGCTATGTTCTCGCTGAATTTCAGAAAGGAATTCGGTCAGAACTTTCTTACCGATAATCTCGTTGTCGAGGATATCGCGGACTCTTGCTGCGACAATGCCGACAGCACTATTTTGGAGATAGGTCCCGGTGTCGGCTCCCTCACAAAGGAACTTGCTCTGCGCTACCGCAAGGTAATCGCGGTAGAGATAGATAACGGACTCATCCCATTGCTTAAGTATACACTTGACGAGCATAAAAACGTCAAGGTTATAAACGACGACGTTATGAAAATAAATCTTCCCGAGCTGCTCTCAGAGCCGTTTGCGGAGGGCGGTGTGTCGGTTTGCGCTAATCTCCCCTACTATATCACGACACCCATTATGATGATGCTTCTCGAATCGGGGCTTCCATTTGAATATATCACAATAATGATACAGTCAGAGGTAGCCGACAGGCTTTGCGCCAAGGCGGGAAACAAGGCGTACGGAGCTATCACGGCTGTGCTTAATTATTACGGAACGGCAGAAAAGCTCTTTACCGTAAAATCCGACAGATTCGTTCCCGAGCCAAAGGTGGATTCAACCGTTATCAGAATCAAGCTCCACAAGGAAAAGCCATACCGTCCGCTTGATGAGGCGACCTTCTTCAGAACTATCAGAGCGGCATTTGAGCAGAGGCGCAAGACGCTTCCCAACGCGTTATCCGCCGTATTCGGTGAGCTTTCAAAGGAAGAAATAACAAATATCATAACCGAAAAATGCGGTCTCCCCGCTGATATACGCGGAGAGAGGCTTGACACCGCTCAATTCACCGCTCTTTCGGACGAGCTTTTCAAGGCTATCGGAAAATAGAGTTATCTCTTGACAAGACGGCAAAAATGATATATAATTTACAGAGATTACAATTAAAAGAAAGGTTTTATAAAAATGACAATTTATGACGAGCTCGTTGCCAGAGGACTTATCGCACAGGTAACGGATGAAGAAGAAATAAAGGAAATGATAAATAACGGCAAGGCTGTTTTCTACATCGGCTTTGACCCCACGGCAGACAGCTTACACGTCGGTCACTTTATGGCGCTCTGCCTTATGAAGCGTCTCCAGATGGCGGGAAACAAGCCTGTTGCTCTTATAGGAGGCGGTACGGCTATGGTCGGAGACCCCTCGGGACGTACAGATATGCGTCAGATGATGACCAAGGAGACTATCGAGCATAACTGCGCTTGTTTCAAGAAGCAGATGAGCAGATTTATAGATTTCTCCGACGGCAAGGCTATAATGGTAAACAATGCCGACTGGCTTCTTGACCTTAACTATGTTGAGGTACTGCGTGATGTCGGAGCTTGTTTCTCTGTAAACAGAATGCTCTCCGCCGAGTGCTACAAGCAAAGAATGGAAAAAGGTCTTTCATTCCTTGAGTTCAACTATATGATAATGCAGTCCTACGACTTCTATCACCTCTATCAGACACTCGGCTGCAATATGCAGTTCGGCGGTGATGACCAGTGGTCAAATATGCTTGGCGGAACAGAGCTTATCCGCCGTAAGCTCGGCAAGGATGCTTACGCTATGACTATCAATCTTCTCCTCAACTCCGAGGGTAAGAAGATGGGTAAGACACAGTCGGGAGCTGTATGGCTTGACCCCGAAAAAACAACGCCTTACGATTTCTACCAGTATTGGAGAAATGTTGCCGATTCCGATGTTCTCAAGTGCATCAGAATGCTTACATTCCTTCCTCTTGAACAGATAGACGCTATGGAATCCTGGGAGGGTGCGCAGCTCAACCGCGCAAAGGAAATTCTCGCTTATGAGCTTACCTCTCTCGTTCACGGCGAGGAGGAAGCAAAGAAAGCGGAGGCGAGTGCCAAGGCTCTCTTTGGCGCGGGTAGCGATGCTACGGCTCCCGTTGTAGAGCTTGGCGACGAGGATTTCACCGACGGTGTTATCGACATTGGTTCCCTTCTCGTTAAGGCAGGTCTGGTTGCTTCCAAGTCCGAGGCAAGACGCGCTATTGAGCAGGGCGGCGTTGCCGTTGAGGGCGACAAGATAACCGACTTCAAGGCTACCTTCACGAAAGCTGACCTTGCTGACGGAAAGACCTTCCGCCGCGGAAAGAAGAATTTCAAGAAGATAATCAGCAAATAAAAAGTATCAGGGTGTAACCTCGGTTACACCCTGAATTTTTTGTCATTTTATCAGTCCTGCTTTTCGTATTTAACTCCGGCAATCTTGATGTAGCCGTCACCCTCTTCGAAATCGAAGGTGCCACCCTTGATAACGTCGTCGTCCTTTTCATACTCGAACTTGATCTTAAGCTCTCCGTCGTCATCCTCGATAATTTCATAAGTACCCTCAAGAACGAAAGGCTCGCTGTCACCAATCAAGGACTCTATCTGTCTGGTAACCGTAACCTTGTCTCCCTTGAACTCATAAACTACCTCGTAGGATGCCAGAACGACATTTATCTCTCCCTTGTAAGAGCCGGAAAGCTTCTTTGCGCAAGATGCGAGAGACATACAAAGCATAAGAGCAACCATAACGAGCGCCAATACTTTTACTGATTTTTTCATAATTGATTCCTCCTTACAGTTAATATTGGTACAATTATATAATATCACTTTTCTTCTCTTTTGTCAAGATTTTATCAGCGAACTTTTCATAAGCAAACCAGACCGCCGCAAATATTATGCAGAGATAAACAAATATATTTCCCACAAAAGTATACAGTGTGTGGTCATTTCTCGTATATACATCGGCGGTTATCTGCCCCTCAACGAGAGCATCAAGCGAGGCGACGGTTTTGCCCGTTGGGGTTATCACGGTGGATACTCCTGTATTTGCCGCGCGAACGACATATCTGCCGTTTTCTATCGCGCGAAGCTTTGCTTGTGCGTTGTGCATATAGAGTGCGGCGGAATCGAGGAACCACGAATCATTGGTAGAGAGTGTGATGATTTCCGCACCCGCGAGAGTTGAATCCCTCGCAAGTTCGTCATAAATCGAATCAAAGCATATAAGTGAGCCAAGACTTGCCTCATCAAGATGCATTACATTCGCGCTCTCGCCCTCCGCGAGGTCCTCCGAAAGCATAGCTATCTCTGTAAGCGGCGGAATAACCACCGCAAAGAAGTCGCGCATCGGAACAAACTCCCCGAACGGCACGAGATGGCGCTTCGAATAAACGGTATCGTGCTTTGCTCCGTCCGGCAAGAACGCTATCACCGAATTAAGCTCAACGCCCTCATCGTTATAGGTAAAAGCGCCAACAAGCACGGTAACCTCATTTTCACGCGCTACTCTGCTCACAAAATTCGCCATTGATTTTCGGCTTTCAATATTATACGGCAGTGCGGATTCGGGCCAGACAACGATTCTTGCCCCCTGCTCCGCCGCCTCTTTTGTATAGCGCTCGTATACCTCAAGAGTCTTATTTGTCAAAGAGCTATCCCATTTTTCCTGCGAGGAGATATTTCCCTGAACCGCGGATATTCTCACGGGCTCTCCCTCATCCTTATCGGTGAAATATATCAATGCGCCTGTCACGGTATTAAGCAAAAAAATCCCCGCCGCGACAGAGGCAAATATTTTTCTTTTCGGGATATTCAAAACCGCGTATGCGGCAAAGAAATTAACCGTTACTATAAGGAATGTAACAAAGCAAGAGCCAAGGAGTGAGGCAGTCTGCGCCCCTATGAGCCAACCAGTCTGCCCTATCGCGAGTCGTCCCCACGGAACCCCCGCCCAAGTCAGAGTTTGAGTCCACTCAAATATTGCCCAGAGAGCGCCTCCTATAAGTGCGCACAGCACGGGAAGCTTTTTGGTGCGTTTACTCCTTGCGAATTCTCCGAACACCACGAATACCAGACCGCCTGTCAGCGACTGAAGCACAGACAAGCCCACCCAACCCGCAAGAACCACGCAGAGCGCCGCGGGTTTGGTCATTCCGTCGATAAAATCAAGCGGATATAGGTTGACAAACCAATGGTAATTCACGAGATAGAAGCACATAAAAAAGAAAAATCCGTAACCGTAAAGTCCTCTTCGGCGAACGCTCTCGTCCTCACATATTTTTATAAGCGCAATCACAGCGGGAATGAGTGATACCCATTCTATAATTCCTATTTGAGGAAAAACAAGTGTAAGTCCCGTGAGAATCGCTCCAAGCGCGAGTAGACCAAATCTTATTCCGCGCCGACGGCTTTGGTCGGTCGAAAACAATTTTATATTCATTCAGCCTCCTCCGTTTTCTCAATAAACCAGATATTTCTCTTATCTATCATAAAGCTTTTTCCTACGAGATAGGAGAGGATATTATCCTCGCTATCCTCCAAAAATTTAAGCTTATAAGCATAAAGCGCCTGATATTTATAGCCCCTGTGTCTCTCGTCACGGTTTATACCGTATTTACCGTCGCCAAGCAAAGGATGACCTATATGCGCCATATGCGCACGTATCTGATGTGTGCGCCCTGTGATAAGCTCAACCTCAAGCAAGGACTCGTCTCTGCGGCTCTCAAGCACACGGTATGCGGTGATTATCTCTTTTGCTCCCGCAAATTTTGAGTACCTTACCTCTACCATATTGGCTCCGCTATCCTTTTTAAGCCACGCGTACATAGTGTCGCTCTTTTTCTTCGGCGTTCCGTGAACGAGACAGAGATAGAATTTTCTTATCTTGTTTTCGCGTATTTTTTCATTCATAACGCGAAGCGCCTCGGCGTTCTTTGCGGCGATAACGATGCCACCCGTATTTCTGTCTATTCGGTTGCAAAGAGCGGGAGCAAACGAGTTTTCCTCGGACGGGTCATACTCGCCCTTTGCGAGAAGATACGCCTTTATATGCATAATGAGGGTGTTCTCCTTTGCCTCGGAATCCTCGTGAACAAGAACCCCCGGACGCTTATTGAGAAGCATTATATTTTCGTCCTCATAAACGATATCAAGCTTTGGCTTTATTCTTTCAAGCGCCCCCGCATCACTTTCGGGAGACTCAAAAAACTCGTCTCTTATAAAGAGCTGAATCTCGTCACCCTCGCAGAGAAAATAGTTCTGCACCGTTCTCTGTCTGTTTACCTTTATCTTCTTCGTGCGTATATATTTATACATCAGAGACTGCGGCAATCCCTTTACCGCCTTACCGAGAAACTTATCAAGTCTCTGCCCCGCATCATTGCGGTTCACCTTTAAAATTCTCATATTAAATCAATGGGACTGCCGCCAAAGCGACAGTCCCTGACCTCTCTTAAAGTGTTCCGAAAATTCTGTCTCCGGCATCGCCAAGTCCGGGGACGATATAAGCGTGCTCGTTGAGACACTCGTCAAGAGCCGCCGTATATATATCAATATCAGGATGAGCCTCCGGCACCTTTTTAACTCCCTCGGGAGCCGCAACCAGACACATAAAGCGTATATGCTCACAGCCTCTCGCCTTAAGCATTGTAAGCGCGTCTACCGCCGAGCCGCCCGTTGCGAGCATAGGGTCAACAAGGATAACTATACGGTTCTCTATGTCAGACGGAAGCTTACAGTAATACTCAACAGGTGTATGAGTTTCGGGATCGCGGTAAAGTCCGATATGTCCGACCTTTGCCACGGGAACAAGCCTCTGAAGTCCCTCAACCATACCAAGTCCCGCACGGAGTATGGGAACTATGGCGAGTTTCTTACCCGATACCGTCTTTGCCGTCATTTTGGTAAGAGGGGTATCTATAACGATATCCTCAAGAGGAAGATCGCGAGTGATTTCGTATCCCATAAGCATAGCTATCTCGTTGAGAAGCTCTCTGAAATCCTTCGAGCCTGTCTTTTTGTTTCTCATTATCGAAAGCTTGTGGACTATAAGCGGATGGTCAATTATGTGAAGTGTACTCATTTTTTGTGTCTCCTTATTCTTTTTTCTATATTATAATCTATATTTCGCTATTTTTCAAGTAGCCTTGGCAAAATCAAAGCACTATTTCGTCAGAATCCGAGAGAATATTGACAGAAAAGTCATAATTGTTGCTTATCGCCTTGATGTCCTCGAACTTTGAGGCGGGTTCAACGTGTGTGAAATATACGCTCTTTGCCTTACAGGTGTCAAGATAAGGAAGCATATCGGATATACCGAAGTGCGCCAACTCACACACAAAGGCGTCTATGCTCTCCTCGGCAAGAATCGCGGGAAAATCCTTATCCTTGAGTCCCTTTGAGAGGTCGCCCGAGAAAAGGATTCTCTTGCCCTCGGATTCCACGAGAATTCCATAGGATGGGCGTGTTGTACCGAGGTGCATATTCGGGATGAGCGAGAGACGGATATTCTCGTCCTCGTACACAAAATCCTTATCAACAGTTATGAATTTTATTCTCGATTCCTTTACCTTTGAGCCACTGGTTGCAAAAATAAGATTATTCACGGCATCGTTCACGCGCTGCTCTGTGAAATACACATTTATGGAATAGTTGGTATAGTACCAGTTGATAAGGTCGGTAAACTGGATTATACCGTAAATATGGTCTCCGTGACCGTGCGTTGTAAACAGACAGCGAACCTTGCTGATATCCTTTTTTCTCTTCAGAAGCTCCTCAATGATAGAAGCTCCCGCGTCAATAAAATATATAGCGTCTCCTGCCTCTATCATAGCGCAAGAGCAATGTCTCTCCGCTGACGGTACGCCGTGTGATGTTCCCAAAAATGTAATTTTCATACAAACACCTCGATTTGATTATTTCTTTCTTAAATTTTACCACTTTTTTATACAATTGTCAACCTTATAAGACGACTATTTTAATATCTCTTATTTACAAAACCGTTTAAATGTGGTATCATATTTATATATTTTATTTGTAATCATAATAAGAAGGACATATAAATGCAAGAAAAAAAGCTTACCGCGGGGATATATACCCTTGGGTGTAAAGTAAATCAATATGAATCCGAAGCGATATCCGAGGCTCTTGCCTCAAAAGGAATATGCGTACTTCCCGCCTCGGAGATATGCGATATATATGTGATAAACACCTGCACTGTCACGGCGGAGTCCGACAGAAAGGCTTGTCAGTTTATCAGACGCGCCATTCAGCGGAATCCCGACGCGTATATC